>NZ_JAHBDP010000097.1:0-42364 GCF_019956495.1 Pseudomonas sp. BF-B-26
CGGTTTAACTGATACACCGCGTCATCGTTCATCGCGGGCAAGCCTTGCTCCTACAGAAAATCGTACTAAGGCTGAAGTGAATCGTCCCGATTTTTAGGAAAAGTCCTACAGAAAGCTCGACGGCTCTTCCGTAGCCTTGCGCCCTCACGAATTCGATACCCTTCTGGGGGCCCACGTTGTCGAACAAAGCCTTACGTATCCTGATCGCCGACGAGTTGCATTTTCACCGCATGAAGGTCGAGCGATTGTTCAATCAACTCGACTACTACCGGATAGCACCGGTGCACAGCCTTGAAGAGCTGTTGACCCTGGTCGAATACAGTGGCGAGCCATTTGATCTGGTGGTCATCAATGCCTCGCTGGCAGGCGGGGCGTTGAACCTGTTCGATTTTTTTCTTGATAACCAGCAGGTTCATCACGCCTTGATCTATGACGGTCAGCAGGCGCAACTGCCGCCCATTCCTGCCTGCGTTCAACAGAGGGTTGAGGTGAGCCACGCAATATTGCCTGATCTGGCGTCCATTACGCGGCTGATGGCGATCATCGACCCTCGTCTACCGTTCGTCGGCTCTGTCATTTCTGTCAGGTAGTTGCGCCCGGTTTTCCATGCAAAAGTCTTTGCGCAGCCGGTGCGATCAACCGGGCCGGGCTCATTGGCATTGATTATTCAATCGTCGTTTTTGTTGCTCAGGGAGTTGCCATGAAGTCAGTGCTGATTGTGGACGATCATCCGGTGGTTCGCGCCGCAGTCAAAATCGTACTGGTGCAGGAAGGTTTCAAGCAGATATACGAAGCGGCGTGTGGTAATGAGGTTTTGCCGAAGATCCGCGAACACAAGCCTGAACTGGTGATCCTGGATCTGGTGATGCCCTCGCTCGACGGGCTGGATGTACTGGCGCGGATCAAGACCAGTGGGGTGCCCTGTCGAGTACTGGTCTTCACGTCCCAGGAACCCACGTTTTATCAGGATCGTTGCATGCATGCCGGCGCCGCAGGCTATATCGCCAAGACCAACGACTTGCAGCACTTGCACCGAGCCGTGCACGCCGTGATGGGCGGTTACACCTATTTCGCCCAGCTACCCTCGGCGTCGGTGTCGCTGAGCTCGATACAACTGAGTGAAAAACAGATGATCGATAAACTCTCCGACCGGGAACTGACGATCTTTCAGCATCTGGCCCGGGGCATCAGTAACAAGGCGATCGCTGAAATCATGCACTTGAGTCACAAGACCGTCAGCACCTACAAGACCCGTCTGATTGGAAAACTCAACGTGGAATCAGCGGTGTACTTGAGGGATTTTGCCAAGCGTAATCATCTGATCTGAGTGAGCCCGATCATGCGCAATTGTTTGTGGGCTCTGTTGTTGTTCTGTGGACTGGGAGCATCGGTGACCGCAGCCGATGAGCCAAAGCTTTTGCATGTGCTGGGACATTCAGCGGTGGAGGATTATCAGGTCCAGCTGGATGAAAAAGACTGGCAGTGGTTGCGTGGCAAGCGAGTCTTGCGCCTCGGGGTGTCGGGGCCGGACTACCCGCCGTTCGAGATCACGCGAAACGTTGATGAGCTGGAAGGCATCACCGCAGACTATGCCGCCCTGTTGGGGCAACTGCTGCACGTCAAAATCGACGTGCTTCGTTATCGTACACGCGAGGCGGCCATGGAGGCGCTCAAGCGCGATGATCTGGACCTGCTCGGCACGTCCAACAACTTTGAGGCGGCTGACCCGCAGCTGACCCGATCCAGTGCCTATGCCGAAGATCAGCCGATGCTGGTTACCCGCCTGGACGACTGGATGCCCGCCGACCTCGCGGGCAAGCGCATCGCCATGGTCGATGACTATCTGCAGGCGCAGACTGTCGAAGCCTTCTATCCCGATGCGAGCTTGCAACGCTACCCCTCGGCACTCGACGCGATCGGGGCGGTGGCGTTCGGGCAGGATGATGTGTACCTCGGCGACTTCATCAGTGCCAATTACCTGATCAATAACAACTACCTCAGCAACGTACGCCTGGTGGGGCCTTCCGGCCTGGACGCCAATCCGTTCGGCTTTGCCTTCAGTAGGGGCAACCCTCGTCTGAAGAGCATTGTCGATAAGACTCTGGCGGCAATTTCCATGGATCAACGCACGGCCATCGAGCAGCGCTGGAGTGCTGGAAGAGCCAACATGGCGGGTCAAGAGCGAGTACGTTTGAGCGCCAGCGAGCAACGTTGGCTGGATCGACATCCGACGGTGCAAGTGGGAGTTGTCGAGGACTTCGCACCGCTGACTTTTTACGATGCACAGGGACAACTCAGCGGGTTGACCGCGCAATTGCTGACGCTGATCAGCCAGCGCAGCGGCTTGACCTTCAAGGTGCAGCGGGGCAACTCCCTCGATCAGCAGATCCAGCAACTCAAGGACGGCACGATCGACGTGTTACCGGTGGTCACGCCCGGAATCGAACGCGAAGCCGAACTGCGCTTCACTCGGTCCTACCTGAACAATCCGTTTGTACTGGTCAGTGCGAGCACCCCGGGAAGCCCCAGGAGCCTGGACGATATGGCCGGTAAACGCCTGGCGATTTATCGCGGTCATCCGTTGCTCGAGTTCATCCGCGCTCGGGCGCCCACTGTACGTCTGGTCGAAGTGGCGAGTCCGGCGCAGGGGATGGAATGGGTGATCAAGGGCCAGGCCGACGGGGTCGTCAGCTCATTGATCGTGGCTCGGTATCTGGTCACCCGGCAATACCGCGAGCGTCTGCGGATCAGCAGCACCGTGGGGGATGAACCGGCGCGTATCGCTCTGGCCACCAGCCGTGGTGCGCTGGAGTTGCACTCGATTCTGAACAAGGCACTGCTGAGCATTTCGCCCCGGGAGATGGATGAGCTGCTGGCCCGCTGGAGCAACGATGTGGTGGTCGATGACAGCTACTGGCTGCGTCATCGCCAACGCATTCTCCAGGCGTTTGCCGCTGCGGGCGTTTTGTTGTTGCTCGCACTGGCCTGGATTGCCTGGCAGCGTCGGCAGATCACTCAACGCCAACAACTGCTCGCGCAATTGCAGGATGCCAAGAACGCCGCCGACGATGCCAACCGCGCCAAAACCACCTTTCTGGCGACCATGAGTCATGAAATCCGCACACCGATGAATGCCCTGATCGGCATGCTCGAACTGGCGCTGAAGCGAGCGCAAGAGGGCTTCACTGATCGCTCCGCCATCGAAGTGGCCTCCACTGCCGCGCAGCAATTGCTGGCGCTGATCGGCGACATCCTGGACATCGCCCGCATCGAGTCCGGGCATTTGTCGCTGACCCCTGAGCGGGCCAATCTACGCACGCTGGTGGAGTCGGTGTGCCGGGTTTTCGAAGGCCTGGCACGGCAGAAGAACTTGCAGTGGCGGGTCGAATTGGCCGAACACAGCGATCGTGACGTGTTAGTCGACCCCACGCGCTTCAAGCAGGTGCTGTCCAATCTGCTGAGCAACGCGATCAAGTTCACCCGTGAAGGTGAGGTGAGTCTGACACTGCGAGTGGAGCCCGGTATAGCGGGACATCTGGCAGTCAATGTGCGTATTGAGGACAGCGGCATCGGTATCAGCGTGGTCGATCAGCAACGGCTGTTCAGCCCGTTCGTGCAGGCCGGTAACAGCCAGCAGTCAGGCCACAATGGCTCCGGTCTGGGACTGGTGATCAGCCGCACGCTGTGCGAAATGATGGGCGGCCGATTGCAGCTCGACAGCGTCCTCGGACTGGGGACGCAAGTCGACATCAGCGTTGATCTGATTGCGTTGCAACCGTTGACCTGCGGCGAGTGTGCCGATAGCGGATTGCAGGTGACCACTCGGCTGCTGACGATTCTGGTGGTCGACGATTACCCGGCCAATCGATTGTTGCTGTCGCGGCAGCTGAGTTACCTGGGGCATCAGGTGCTGGAGGCTGAGAATGGCGAGCAGGGTCTTGTGAAGTGGCGCGAGCATGAGCTCGATTTGGTCATCACCGATTGCAACATGCCGGTGGTCAATGGTTATGAATTGGCGGGTGCAATACGCGATGAAGAGCGCGCCAATGGTTTGCCTCCCACGCTGATTCTGGGGTTTAGCGCCAATGCGCAGCCGGAGGAAAAGATCCGTTGCCTTGAAGCGGGCATGGACGACTGTCTGTTCAAACCGATCCGGCTGGCAGATTTGAGTGCGTGGCTGGCATCCCGATTTGTGAATGAGCCGCCAGCACCGGTTGCAGAAAAATCAACGTTCGAAATCGACCTGACCGGCCTGGAGCTCTACGTCGGTGAAGACCGGACGCTGATCAATCAGTTGTTGCACGAACTGGCCGAGACCAATCGCTATGATCGCGATGATCTGCTTGCTGCGCACGTCATTGGCAATCGTCACCGGCTGCAAGACCTGGCGCACCGCATCAAAGGGGGGGCGCGGATGGTTCGTGCAAAACGTTTGATCGAGTGCTGCGAACATCTGGAACGTGCCTGCGCCGAAGGGCGCGCGGCGTTGATTGACGAGGCCGTCGATCAATTGCAACACGCCATGGCACGCCTGGATCAGAGCCTCAAGCAAGACTGACGCTTAATCCCACTGGGGCGCGATGCCTTTGGGGCTGGTCAGTCGCTGGCCACGATCCAGACCCGCAATCAGCGCCATGTCGGCATCGCTCAAGGTCAGTGTGCGGGCGTGCAGGTTGCTTTGCAGGTTGGCGCGTTTGGTTGACGAGGGGATCACTGCGTAACCCAGTTGCATGGCCCAGGCCAACGTGACGTGTGCCGGCGTCGCCTGCAGGCGATCGGCGATCTGCTGGATCACCGGGTCTTTCAGCACTTCGCCGTAAGCGAGGGTCATGTACGAGGTGATCTGGATGCCCTGGCTCTGCGCGAATTCGACGACCTTGCGGTTTTGCAGGTACGGGTGCAGTTCGATCTGGTTGGTCGCGATGTGTTCGGCACCGACCGCGGCGATCGCCTGTTTCATAAGGTCCACGGTGAAGTTGGACACGCCGATCTGCCGGGTCAGGCCCAGTTGTTTGGCTTCGAGCAGGGCGCCCATGAATTCCTCGACCGGCACTTGATCTTCCGGGGACGGCCAATGGATCAGTGTCAGGTCCAGGTAGTCGGTTTGCAGCTTTTGCAGGCTTTCCTTGAGGCTGTCGATCAGGCGATCCCTGGCGAAGTTGGCCACCCAGATCTTGCTGGTGATGAACAACTCGTCACGGGCGATGCCACTGGCGGCAATGGCTTCGCCGACCTCGGCTTCGTTCTCGTAGATTTGCGCGGTATCGATGACCCGATAGCCCAGTTCCAGGCCAGTGCTCACCGAATCGATGACCACCTGGCCTTGCAAGCGAAACGTACCAAGGCCGAATGCGGGAATAGACATCAATGACTCCAGGGGTTGCAGTGGGAATGGGCACGAGTATCCGCGTCCGCCCCCATGGGAAAAACCGCTGGATCGGCAAAGCAATGTTTACCGCAAGTCATGAATCGGGGGGCAGTCTGGGGGATTGGTAGTGTTTGGTCGGACGCTATCGCGAGCAGGCTCGCTCCCACATTGTATTTGCGTACACCATAGATTCACTGTGGGAGTGAGCCTGCTCGCGATAGCCGCGACTCGGTTTAAGGTCCTTACCCCCGTGTTCGGGCTTCTAGGCAATATCGCTGTGGCTGAATTCCTCGCCCAGAAAGTCGATCAATGCGCGCACCGACGGCAGCAGCCCACGGCGTGACGGGAAAATCGCGTGGACGATCCCGCACTTGGGGGCCCAGCCCGGCACCAGTTCCACCAGTCGGCCCGCGGCAATGTCATCGCGCACCACCACACTGGGCAGGTGAGCGATGCCGATCCCGGCTACCACGGCATGACGCAGCGCCAATAGGTCATCGGTGACCATTCGTGGCGCATGCCGGATCACCGCGCTGGCGCCATTGGCCCCAAACAATTCCCACTGATACTCACGCTGCGCCGCGCCCCAGTGCAGGCTTGGCAACCCGCTGAGGTCGGCCGGGGAGGCCGGTGATGACAGGCGCGAGACAAAGGCCGGACTGCCCACCAGGCACTGGGTGCTGTTGCCCAGCACCTTCATCACCATGTCGGTATTTTCCAGCGGCGGAAAGCGCACCCGCAGGGCGATGTCGAACCCCTCGTGGATCAGGTCGACCCGGCGGTTGGTGCTCTCGATGAACAACTCCACCAGCGGGTACTTGAGCATGTAGCGAGTCAGCATCGGCCCGACCCAGGAGTTGAGCAGCGCGGTCGGGCAACTGATGCGCACCAGGCCCTGGGGTTCGGAGCGGTTGCGTTCGATCAGTTCGGCGGCGCTTTCCGCTTCCACGCGCATCGCCAGGCAACGCTGGTAATAGGCCTGGCCGATTTCCGTCAGTGAACAATGCCGGCTGGTGCGGTGCAGCAGGCGTACGCCGAGGCGGTCTTCGAGCTCGGCAATGCGCCGGCTCAGCTTCGACTTGGGCATGTCCAGCGCCCGACCGGCCGGGGCGAAACCGTGGTGTTCCACCACTTGGGTGAAGTAATAGAGGGTGTTGAGGTCTTCCACCATCGTTCTCCATATAGAACGCTAAGGCTGATTTTTGCAGTCTAGTGCATCAAAGGGTTCAGTTTTAAGCTTTGTCCATCGCGTCACACACCAGATTCGGAGGCGGAATGAAAAACATCATCGGTATCTACACCAGCCCACGGACCCATTGGGTCGGCGACGGTTTTCCGGTTCGCACGCTGTTTTCCTACGACAACCTGGGCAAACACATCAGTCCGTTTTTGCTGCTCGATCACGCCGGTCCTGCTGAATTCACCCCGACCACCGAGCGTCGTGGCGTTGGTCAGCATCCACACCGTGGTTTCGAAACCGTGACTATCGTTTACAAGGGCGAACTGGAGCACCGCGACTCCACCGGCAGCGGCGGCAAGATCGGGCCAGGCGACGTGCAATGGATGACCGCAGCCTCGGGGATTCTCCACGAAGAATTCCACTCAGAAGGTTTCGCCAAAACCGGCGGCACCCTGGAAATGGTGCAGCTGTGGGTCAACCTGCCGGCCAAGGACAAAATGGCCGACGCCGGTTACCAGACGATTCTCGATGGCGACATCCCGAGCATCGCGCTCAAGGACCAGGCCGGCAGCCTGCGTTTGATCGCCGGTGAGTTCGATGGCCACACCGGCCCGGCGCGCACGTTTACCCCGATTGACGTCTGGGACCTGCGCCTCAACGGCGGCAAGTTGCTGACCCTGGACCTGCACGAAGGTCGTAACACGGCACTTGTAGTGTTGCGTGGCACGGTTCAGGTCAACGGTGTGGAACTGGTGCGCGAAGGGCAGTTGGCGTTGTTCGAACGCAATGGCCAGCAGCTCAGCCTGGAAGCCAATAACGACGCCGTCGTGTTGCTGCTCAGTGGCGAACCGATCGACGAGCCGATCGTCGGTCACGGTCCGTTCGTGATGAACACCGAGCAAGAGATTCACCAGGCCTTCGCCGACTTCCAGTCCGGTCGGTTCGGTCGGATGCACGGTTGAACTCAATGTTGTAACGCTGTGGCGTGTCGGGCGAGGGCGACTAGCCTTGCTTGGCCGCGTTTTAACGAACTATCAGGTTTCTCTCACGCCGACCCGTTCGGCATCGATAAAAAGCGAGGATTACTCCCATGACTACCTCTTACAAACGTCTCGACAAGGATAACGCCGCCGTTCTGTTGGTTGATCACCAGGCGGGTCTGCTTTCTCTGGTGCGCGACATCGAGCCGGACCGTTTCAAGAACAACGTGTTGGCCCTGGCTGACCTGGCCAAGTACTTCAAGTTGCCGACCATCCTCACCACCAGTTTCGAAACCGGTCCCAACGGCCCGCTGGTGCCTGAGCTCAAAGCGCTGTTCCCGGATGCGCCGTACATTGCCCGTCCTGGCCAGATCAATGCCTGGGACAACGAAGACTTCGTCAAGGCGATCAAGGCCACCGGCAAGAAACAACTGATCATCGCTGGCGTAGTGACCGAAGTATGCGTGGCGTTCCCGGCGCTGTCGGCACTGGCTGAAGGCTTCGAGGTGTTCGTGGTGACTGACGCTTCCGGCACCTTCAACGAGCTGACCCGTCAATCGGCCTGGGACCGCATGTCGGCCTCCGGCGCGCAGTTGATGACCTGGTTCGGCCTGGCCTGTGAGCTGCATCGCGACTGGCGCAATGACGTGGAAGGCTTGGCCACGTTGTTCTCCAACCACATCCCGGACTATCGCAACCTGATGACCAGCTACAACACCCTGACCAACAGCAAGTAACACAATCCCCTGTGGGAGCGGCGGTGCGACGATTCGACTTGCTCGCGAAAGCGGTGTAACAGTCAACATAGTTGTTGAATGTTAATCAGCCTTCGCGAGCAAGCCCGCTCCCACATTGGTTTTGCGTTAAATCCTCCTACAATGTGGCCAATCTGTGAGATCTTCGCGCCAATGGTCCTTGCTGGAGTTGCTTGATGCTGTCACTGCTTACCGATCATCCATTGATCTGCGCAATGGCTTTGATCCTTATCGATCTGGGGCTGTGGCGCCTGCTCAGTGCCAATGGCAGCAACTGGAAACTGTTGGTGCGGGTGGTGATTTTTTCGTTGTTCAGTGTCCTGCTGTTCAACGAAGGTCTGAACCCCATGGAAACGGCGCCCTGGGCCGACAACGTGCCGCTGCACCTGGCCGCCACCGGATTGCAGATCGGCTGGTGGCTGTTCGGCGCGCGTACCCTGACGGTGCTGATCGGCGCGGTGATGATGCAACGGGTCGGGCACACCGGGCGCTTGCTCCAGGATTTGCTCGGCGCGGTGATTTTCCTGATCGCGATCATCGCGGCTTTGGCGTACGTACTCGATCTTCCGGTCAAGGGTGTGCTGGCGACTTCAGGCGCATTGGCGATCATCGTCGGCCTGGCCTTGCAAAGTACCCTCAGCGACGTGTTCTCCGGCATCGTCCTCAACACCACCAAACCCTATCAACTGGATGACTGGATCTCGATCGACGGCACCGAAGGTCGGGTCATCGATATCGACTGGCGCGCGACGCGCCTGCAAACCTCGCAAGGCAGCATGGCGGTGATTCCCAACTCGCTGGCGGCCAAGGCCAAGATCATCAACTTCAGCCGTCCCAGCGACATTTTTGGTGTCTCCATCAGCCTGCAACTGAGCCCGCACGCGCGTCCGCAAACGGTGATCGACGCGCTGGAACGGGCGATGCAAGGGTGCCGTTATCTGTTGAGCAAACCGGCGCCGTGTGTCGCGTTGAAAGGCTCCAGCGCCACCGGCGTGGAATACGAAATCAGTGGTTTCGTGGTCTCCATGGACCAGAAGCGCATGGTCCGTAATCTGCTGTTCGACCTGGCATTCCGGCACTTGCAGGCCAGCGGTGTCAGCCTGTTGTCGAACGTCGAACCCAATGCACCTGCCAACCTGTCGCGGCCACGGGCATTGCTGGAGGCGTCGAACATTTTCTCGACCCTGCGTCAGGAAGAGAAAGAAACCTTCAGCCAGAACATGACCCTGCAGAACTTCCGCGCCGGTGAAATGATCCTGCCAGCGGGGGAGGTCAGCGATCATTTGTTCATCATCGAATCCGGTGTCGTGTCGGTGGAGCTAAGCCGTGGTGGGGTCAAGTTCGAGTCCGGGCGCATGGGGCCGGGTGAGGTGATCGGCGAGGGCGGTATTTTGTCCGATACGGCGCTACCGGCGGACTTCAGCGCCAAGACGTTCTGCAGCTTGTACCGGATCGAGAAGGAATACCTCAAACCGTGTCTGGATGCGCGACATGACATCAGCGAAGCGATGAAGGCGTTACTGGATTTTCGCTTGAACAAGGCGCAGACGTTGACTCAGGAAGCGCCCAGGGTTGTGCAGAAGAAGGGGTTTTTGCAGTGGCTGCGCAATCGAGCGTAGGGGCTTGAAGGTCATGGGCGCGGGTGTGGCAAAGGCATTTCGGATGAGGACGACATGGGTAGGAGGTACCCCATTGGCATCCTCAACTTCCCAATAATTGGCTATTTGCTGCATCTCAGGGCGGGATTAACGTAGCTCCACACCCTTTGTGACTGGAGCCCACCATGCAACCGCGTATCGATTTCTACACCGCTTCCCCCGATGCACTCAAAGCCATGATCGCGCTGGAAACGGCTGTTTCGAAGCTGCCTCTGGAAAAAACCTTGATTGAACTGGTCAAGCTGCGCGCCTCCCAGATCAATGGCTGCGCCTTCTGTGTCGACATGCACACTGCCGATGCCCGCAAGGGCGGTGAAACCGAACGTCGGCTGTACGCGGTGTCGGTCTGGCGTGAAACGCCGTTCTTCACACCCCGTGAACGTGCGGCGCTGGCCTGGACCGAATCCTTGACGCTGCTGAGCCAGACCCACGCCCCTGATGAAGACTACGAACTGGTCTGCGCACAGTTCACGCCTAAGGAAATGGTCGACCTGACAGTGGCGATTTCCACCATCAACAGCTGGAACCGCCTGGCAGTAGGCTTCCGCAAAATGCCTCAGGAGTGACACCTGGGCTCAATGCGCATCGGCACTCGGCGCGGCCGGTGGTTGCACCTTGCGCATCAAGGGCACCATCGCCGTGGCGATGATGAAGCAGACCATGATCATCAGGAATGCATCGCCGTAGGTTTGCGTCTGCGCTTCGCGGTAGGTCAGCAGCCACAGCTGATGCAGGCTGGCGGTGACACCCGCGTCACCGCTTTGGCCAAGGGCGGCGAAGTTGTTGCCGACCTGGGACAGCCACTGATTCAGTGCTTCATTGGTGCTGTTGAGGTTTTCCGCCAACCGGGTGAAGTGCAGGTTGGTGCGGTCATTCAGAATGGTCGCGCACGCGGCGATACCGATGGCACCCCCCAGGTTTCGCATCAGGTTGAATAACCCCGAAGCATGTTTGAGCCGCGCCGGTGCCAGACCACCCAAGGTCAACGTCACCGCCGGCGGCACCGCCAGTTGCTGGGCAATCCCGCGCAGCGCTTGCGGCAGCATCAATTCCTTGGCCCCCCAGTCATGGGTGATCGGGCTGAAATCCCACATCGACAACGCGAACAGTCCAAGGCCGATCATCATGATCCAGCGCAGATCGATGCGGTTGGCCAGAAAGGCGTACAGCGGAATCGCCATGATCTGGAACACCCCGGTGGAGAAAACCGCCAGACCAATGTCCAGCGCGCCATAGCCACGCACCCGGCCGAGAAACAGCGGCGTCAGGTAAATGGTGGCGAACAGGCCGATGCCGGTGACGAACGAAAAGAAACAGCCAAGGGCGAAGTTGCGGTCTTTCAGGGCGCGCAAGTCGACGATCGGGTTGGCGACGTGCAAGGTTCGACCAATGAACGCCAGGCCGGCCAGCCCGCTGATCCATGCCGTGGTCAGAATCGTGCTGTCGCTGAACCAGTTCCAGCGCGGGCCTTCTTCGAGGGTGTATTCCAGGCAACCGAGAAACAGCGCCATGAACACCATGCTCAAGTAGTCGGCGCCTTTGAGCAGCGACAATTCCGGCTGGTCGATTTTCACCAGCATCGGCACCGCCACCGCGACGAAAATCCCCGGCACCAAATTGATGTAGAACAGCCAGTGCCAAGAGGAAACATCGGTAATCCAGCCGCCGATGACCGGCCCCAGGGTCGGTGCCAACGACGCCACTGCGCCAATGGTTGCAGCCGCGATCACCCGTTGCTTGCCGGTGAAGAAAAAGAACGCGGTGGTGAACACCAGCGGGATCATCGAACCGCCGAGAAACCCTTGCAGGGCGCGGAAGGCGATCATGCTCTGAATGTTCCAGGCCGCGCCACACAGCAGGCTGGCCAGGGTGAAACCCACCGCTGAAGCGCAGAACAGCCAGCGCGTCGAGAACACTCGGGACAGCCAGCCGGACAGCGGGATCACAATGATTTCGGCGATCAGGTAACTGGTTTGCACCCACGCCGTTTCATCGGTGCCCGCCGAGAGCCCGCCGCCGATGTCGCGCAGCGAAGCGGAGACGATCTGGATATCCAGCAGCGCGATGAACATGCCGATGCACATCGTGGCGAAGGCAAACACCTTGGTCGCCGTTGCCATGTCGGCGGCATTGAACGGTTGCGCGGGGGCGGCGAGGGCGCGGCTCATGGCGCGGTGGCCACGGCCGGGGTTGCAGGTTCCTTGCGAGTGTCCACTTCAGCGGTGACCGACAGGCCCGGACGCAGATGGCCGAGCACACCATCGGCCGGATCAAGCACGATGCGCACCGGCACCCGCTGAACGATTTTAGTGAAGTTGCCGGTGGCGTTTTCTGGCGGCAGCACGCTGAACTGCGAACCACTGGCCGGCGCGAGGCTGTCCAGATGACCGTGGAATTCCTGCCCCGAAAGCACGTCGGCATGAATGATCACCCGTTGCCCCGGTGTCATTCGCGATAGCTGATCTTCCTTGAAGTTGGCATCAACCCACAGCCCGCTGGCCGGTACCACTGACAGCAATTGCGAACCGGCCTGGGCATAAGCGCCGACCCGCGCCCGGCGATTGCCGATCACGCCGTCCACCGGGGCCTTCAGTTCGGTGTAACCCACGTTCAACTGCGCCAGATCACGTTCGGCGCGAGCCTGCATCAGTGCAGCGCGGGCTTGTTGTTTCTGGGTTGCGATCACATTCAACTGACGTTGTGCGGCGAGCAATTCAGCCTGGGCCCGGGCGCTGAGGGCTTGGGCGGTCTTGAAGGTGGCGTTGGCGCGTTGGGCGCTTTCCACCGAGACGGCGTTGCTGCCGACCAGTTTTTTATAGCGAGCATCGTCATCCCGTGAACGGGCGGTTTCGGCGCCAGCGGCATCGATCCCCGCGCGGGCCTGGCCGATCACCGCGTGTTGCAATTCTTCGGTGGCATCGAGATTGGCGAGCAGCGCTTCTTCGGCGGCCACCGCACCTTCGGCCTTGGCCAGGTTGGCGCGGTAATCGCGGGAGTCGAGACGAATCAGCACATCGCCGGCCTTGACCTTCTGGTTGTCGGTCACCAACACCTCTTCGATATAACCCGCCACCTTTGGCCCGATCACCGTCACATCGCCGCCGATGTAGGCGTCGTCGGTCTCTTCGATGAAACGGCCGGCGGTCCACCAGTGAGTCGCATACAGCCCGGCGAACACCAGGGCAGCGATGACCGCAGTCAGCAAGATCAACCGTTTGAGCAGGGGAGGCTTGGGTGTGCTCACCGGGACAGCAAGGTCGGGTTCAAGGGTGGGCATGCTGGTCATGGAGATTACCTGTGGGAAACGGGTCCTTATTACGCGTGTAATATGACGTAGGTAATATTTTGTGGCAATTGATTTTTGTTGCCGGTCGTCAGGTGGTAGCGGAGGAGGGCTGGCTGTTGACCCTCAACAGGGAAATCACACAAACGGAAATCGGAGACGATCATTTCGGAAACCTCCCACACCCAGAATTTGAGCTTCCCGGTAGGGTCAACGGCCCCCGGCGTCCTGCCGGGGCACCTCCAAGGAAGAACGAACCATGACCAGAAAGGCCGTTATCGTTTTCAGCGGCGGACAAGACTCAACCACCTGCTTGATCCATGCATTGCCGACATACGATGAAATTCACTGCATTACCTTTGATTATGGCCAGCGCCATCGTGCGGAAATCGAAGTGGCGCAACAGCTTTCAAAACAGCTTGGCGTGAAGGTGCACAAGGTATTGGACACTTCGTTGTTAAGCGAACTGGCCATTAGCAGTTTGACGCGGGACCACATTCCAATTGCAAGGAGTACGGGGGAGGGCGTGCCTGATACGTTCGTGCCCGGCAGGAATATTCTGTTTTTAACGTTGGCTTCTATTTATGCCTATCAAGTGGGTGCCGAAGCTGTCATCACGGGTGTGTGTGAAACAGAGAGCTCTGGTTACCCGGATTGTGGTGATGAGTTTGTTAAGGTGTTGAACAGCGCCATTCAGTTGGGCATGGACTATAAGGTACGGATCGAGACGCCGCTTATGCGGCTTAATAAGGCAGAGACTTGGGCTTTGGCTGATTACCATAAGTAACTGGATTTGATTCGTTACCATACGTTGACTTGTTACAACGGGATAATGGGAAGTGGGTGCGGCGACTGTGATGCTTGTGCTCTTCGTGCGAAAGGGTTGAGTGAGTTTTTGGGGAACAGAGCGGAGGTCTGGAGCAGTCTAAAAATTAAACTAGGTATTTGAAATGAAACTTCCTGACCAGAGGGGAGCTATTAGCTGCTAGCTCCCCTTGGTTTTATGCTGTTTGGATACGAGCGGTGTACCTTTTAAACAATGACCTCGCCCCGTAGGCAGGTAGAATATTAAAAACAGCAAAACACATTTTTATAGCTATCTGAACATAGACTATATGTAATATTTCGCTGTTTTGCATGGTTCCATAAAACGCAATAAAGCAAAAAAGGACGCTGTCGATTATCACTGCGAAGAATGTACTAAAAAATACTCGCAGAAAAAGAAGTCTGGAGTTTGTAAGTTCTTTTATTTTACATAGCAAATAAGAGTTTACGTACTCGGAAAAAAGAAAAGAGACAGAAGACGCCACTAATGCGGATGAAACATGGTTGATGAGTTCGCCGTAGGAGGTGTCAAACTTCCAACTAGGCAGTCCTGGGAGATAGCTAGTGGCGTTTAACAGAGCAAAAATAAAAGCGTTACTTAAGAATGCAAATAAAATAGCTTTTCTTGCAAGCCTGAATCCATAAAATTCGTTCAATAAGTCGACTATTAAAAATGTCAATGGGTACAAGAAGACGCCAGGGGTGATAATGACGTTAAATTGTTCTAGATAAAACAATTTTGCCGTGGCGAAGTTTGTAAAGATGTACAACGTAAAAAGTATTAGATTTAATATAACAAAAATAATCCATGCTCCTTCGTGACGATCATTTACTTCGTATGCGGTCAGTGCGGCTCCGCGAGAATAGAACTTTCGATACACGCTTTTTATTTCTGCTTTGTTTAAATTGTCTAGTATCTCGCTTTTTACTAGCGCGCTAAGCGTTATTTTTATAACTTTGCCAGTGGAGAGAATCATGATTATCGCTAGGTTTTTATCGCTCTCAAATCCTAATAATTTGTACTTGCTGTTCTCGATCTCGCCCTTGTTAACCATTAAACCTTTCCTCAACGATTTCCCCTACTACACAGAAAACATCAGAAGCAAGAGCGCAATCATTGGCTATAAATAACTTTCTTGTGGTCTTGTTATATATTAATTTTTCTCTATCGCTATTCAAAAGTCCCTTGTTTATTATTAGCAGATCTCCAGGTTCATTGGCTCCACTGATTTCGCTCTCCAGAAGAACGCCGATTAAATTACACGCCGCACCGAAATAATAAGTCAAGGGGTGAAGTGTCGCTAGCTCACCGATTCTTTTGTCCAGGTTCTGAATAAGCAAGCTTTCTTTTATTATGGGGACTGCTGCTGGATTCATATTTCCGTGAAGGGAAATACTACTTTCTATTGTCTCTTTCTTCTCAAAATCTATGCTTTCTATTTCTTGATAGGATACTCCGAAAAAATCGGAAATCTTGCGAATTGTGGACTGTTGAACGTTTACAACCTTACCCTCCAATATGTTGTATATCGTAGTTCTGGTTAAACCAACGGAGTTGCATAGTGATAGTTGTGTTTCTCCGCGACTTTTTATCAAATATTTAATGTTATTTTTCAAGTTTTCTGTTTTTTCTTTTCTGTGCATAAAAAATCACCATTTGTTTATTGCTAGAAAAAAATATCCCGATACAGCTGAGTAACGATGTTGGTGTTGTTTTCAGAGAACCTTGCATCTTGAATGCCTGAATTATGTGCAAAATAATGCTGCAAGCACGTTGGCAAACGTTAGATAATGTTTCGCGGCGGGGCGCACGGGCAAATTAAGGAATTTTCTTACAGAAACAAGGTGGTAATAATGATTTTATGTGTGGCACGGTTTAAAGCGGTAGAGCCATCTGTTTTTTGTAACCATCGAATCTAGCTGGAGTGTACAAATATTAACCAATTATTATCATTTTTTTGCACAGATGTTCACTTGTTTGATTAACAAAGTTAAATTTATTGTTAATGTTTTTACCTCTCAAATAATATGCGTACAGTAAGCATCCTTGTCCCGGCTGGCAGTGTGGGACTTGCATATTCCAACTTTGCAAGGAGCTTTGTTATGAAAAAATTCGCAACCAAATCCGCAGAATCACCAAACGATTCCCCCAACGACACCGTCGATTCATCCCGTCCCACCAAAGTCGCCGAACAACTCGTCAGCGTGCCCCTACGCACTCACACACGTCCCGCATCTGCCAGCTATTTCTTCGCCGTCGTTCCGGATGTCGACACGGAAGCCTTGCTCTGTCACGCCTCTGAAACCCTCGCCTCCCTCAGTGTCATGGCCACCGATCTCGCCCGTGAACTGGAAGGCCCTCGTCGCCATGTCATTGTGGGTATTCAGCAACTGTCGGCGCTGGGTGAATTGCTGGTCAATCGAGCGCTGGACAACCTGGAGCCGCCCCGGGGATCGTCTGAAGGTCGTCCAACTGCCAGCGCTGAATAATCGTGTGCCTTTACTCAATGGAGGTTTTTCATCATGGATCGATACATGCCTATCACTGGCATCGACTGCAACATCCCATCATTGCTGATCGACACTGAAGCCCCCCTGGACGTGTTGCATGAAACCGCGGCCTACCGCATTCGTACCGCAACGCAACTGCTGGAGAGCATTGCGTTTGGCGAAGGTGTCCACAGTGAACTGGCGCGGGTGTTGGTGACTTCACTGCGCGATGGCTGTGATTTGATGGATGTCGTCGGCCGACGATTGCAGGGGCAGGTTTCAGCGTAGAAAAAAGGGCGCCTTTCGGCGCCCCGTTACAAACAGGTCGGCTGGTCGTTGTCCCGCCACCCACGCACAGGGTCACCCGCGAATTGGAAAGGGTGCAAAAACCTGTGTAGCGCCCGGTCTGGAATCCATTGCTCCAGGTTAATAGGAAGCATTACTATTCACGCCCCGTCTTCACAGCACACCGCAATGACCCCCAAGCTGCCCCGCAGACACGGCTTTTTCGAGCATTACGAAGAGTTGGTCGGGACCTGGACCCGTCGCCTGAGAAATCGTCAGCAGGCCGAGGACCTGGCCCACGATACCTTCGTCAGAACGCCTTTTAGATCCGAAAACTCCCCACCAACTGATTCAACCGCCCAGCCTGCCGCTCCAGCTCGGTACAGGCCTGCAACGTCGATTGCAGATTCTCCACCCCTTGCTGATTCAGGGTGTTGATCTCGGTGATGTCGACGTTCAACGCCTCCACCACCGATGTCTGCTCCTCAGTCGTCGCCGCCACCGACTGGTTGACGTTGTCGATCTCGCCAATGCGCTGCGTCACGTTGTTCAGCCGTTTGCCGGCCAGGTTGGCGATACTGACGCTTTCTTCGCTGTGCTGCTGGCTTTCGGTCATGGAGGTCACTGATTCGCGCGCGCCGATTTGCAGTTCTTCGATCATCTGGTGGATCTCGGCAGCCGAGGTTTTGCGTGCGTCCGGCGAGGCTGCGCACGTCATCGGCAACCACGGCAAATCCACGGCCTGCTTCACCTGCGAGCGGCTCCGATGGCGGCGTCAAGCAATCAGGCATGGGTCGCGAGTTTGGTCGCGCCGTGATCGAGGCGTATACCGAGTTGAAGTCGGTGTGCATCACGCACTGACCCAGACGTTTACGACGGCCCCTGCAACGGTGGCCGTTGGCTTGACTGACTGATCTTGCGAGGACACTAGTAGCTATACTTCTGCCTTGTTGTGGCGAGAGGCCGAGCGTAGGATGCGCCCCTGTCAGCATGGCTGAATCGTTTTACCGCTACTCGACACGGATTGTTATGACTGCCCCCACCCGTTTTTTTGTTCCGCTGTTCTCCCTCTCGTTAATGACTCTCTCGGTGCTGGCCGACGCCAGTTCCGATCGCGCCGATTTGCTCGGGGTTTACCGTCAGGCGGTCGAACACGACGCGCAGCTTTCGGCGGCGCGGCATGATTACCAGGCCCAACGCGAAAGTGTTCCGCAAGCCCGGGCCGGTTTATTGCCAACGCTCAACGCGGGTAGCACGGTGGAGTCGGTGCGCCTGCAACGTGATGAGCCAGGCCTGACACGCTCGCGCAGTACGGCGGTATTTCAAGCCAGTCTCAACCAGCCGCTGTTTCGGGCCGATCGCTGGTTTCAACTCGAAGCGGCTCACGCCAGTACCGCACAAGCCGAGCTGGAATTGGGGGCCAAGGAACAAGGGCTGGTGCTGACAACCGCCCAGGCCTATTTCGAAACCTTGCGTGCGCTGGATTTGCTGGCGGCTTCCAAAGCCGAGGAAGTCGCGCTCAAGCGCCAGCAGCAACAGGCCCAGGCGCGGCTGGAGAATGGTGCCTCGAGCATCACCGATGTGCTCGACGCCCAGGCCGCTTATGACAACGCCGGTGCCAATCGAAAACTCGCCGAGCGCAAGGTTGAGGATGCGTATGAAGGGTTGGCCCGTCTGACACGCCAGGATTACTCGTCAATCGAAGGCATTGCGCACCAGTTGCCGGTGGAGCTTCCGGCCCCCAACGATGCCAATGAGTGGGTGAGTCATGCGGTACGGCAGAACCTTGCCTTGCAAGCCAGCAATTATGCGGTGATCGCCGCCGAGCAAACCCATCGCCAGCGCAAGGCCGGTTATGCACCGACCGTCGACGCGGTGGCGTCGTGGCGCAAGGGCGACAATGACAGCTTTGGCTACAGCAACCCGACGGATTTCGGCCGCGATGGCTACCGGGGCAATGTGGTCCAGGGCAGCATCGGCGTGGAGTTGAACATTCCGTTGTACAGCGGTGGCATGACCCGTTCGCAAGTGCGCGAAGCGACCGAGCGCCTGGCACAAAGTGAAGACGAGCGCGAAGACCGGCGCCGCGAAGTGGTGCAGAACACCCGCAATTTCTACCGCGCGGTCAACTCCGATATCGAACAGGTGATGGCCCGCCGACAGACCATTCGCTCCGGCCAGGCCTCGGTCAAGGCCAACCAGGTGGGCCGTGACCTGGGCTCGCGCAACACCGCTGATGTGCTCAACGCCCAGCGTCAGTTGTACAGCGCGGTGCGTGAATACAACAACGCGCGCTACGACTACATCATCGACACGCTCAAACTCAAACAGGCGGCGGGGACATTGAGCCCCACTGACCTGACGGATCTGGCGATGTACCTGACCAAAGACTACGACGCCGATCGCGATTTCCTGCCGCCCGAGGAGCGCAGGGCGCTCTGATTGCTGACTCATACACCTGAGTGAAAGAAACCTCATGCGGTGATATCACAACGATACTAATTGTTTCGAGGTTGATATAACCTATTGAAAGATTGAGGAATTTTTTGCCGTTCACGGCAGGCATGGAAGCTTATGAGCAATGAAGGAAGGGGCGCTGAGTCGCCCATGGCAGACACAGGTCTTGTGTGTCTGGTGATGTTGGCCCGGTTTCATTCGGTGGCAGCCTCCGCCGAGCAATTGGCCCACGAATTCGCCCCCGCGCAACAGTTGTTCACGTCCCGGGAACTGCTGCTCGCCGCACGCAAGCTGGGGCTCAAGGCCAAGTCGGTCAACACCACCATCGCCCGTCTGGACCGCACGCCGCTGCCGGCGATTGCGGCCAATGGCGACGGCACGTTTTTCATCATTGCCAAGCTGGATCAAGGCAAGGCGCTGATTCAGGATCCGCGTGCGGAGCGCCCTGAAGTCATCTCCTTCGAAGACCTGGCGGCGCGCTGGACCGGCGAACTTTTGCTGGTGCGTTCCGAGTCAGGCCTGCCGGGTGAAACCTCGCGGTTCGACTTCACCTGGTTCATTCCGGCCATCGTCAAATACCGCAAGTTGCTCGGCGAAGTGTTGCTGGTGTCCTTTGCCTTGCAACTGTTTGCGCTGGTCACGCCGTTGTTTTTCCAGGTGGTGATGGACAAGGTGCTGGTGCATCACGGCCTGACCACCCTCGACGTGATCGCCGCCGGGTTGTTGGGCATCATGCTGTTCGAGTCCGCGCTGAGCGGGTTGCGCAGCTACGTGTTTGCCCATACCGCCAGCCGTATCGACGTTGAGTTGGGCTCGCGGTTGTTCCGGCATCTGATCAACCTGCCCTTGGCGTATTTCCAGGCCCGGCGCGTCGGTGATTCGGTGGCCCGGGTGCGTGAGCTGGAGAACATTCGCAGCTTCCTTACCGGCAATGCCATCACCTTGTTGCTGGACGTGCTGTTCTCCGTGGTGTTCGTCCTGGTGATGTTCTATTACAGCGGTTGGCTGACACTGATCGTGCTGATGTCATTGCCGTTGTACGTGCTGGTCTCGCTATTCGTCACGCCACTGTTGCGTGCCCGCTTGCAGGACAGCTTCACCCGCGGCGCGGAGAATCAGGCGTTTCTGGTGGAGACCGTGAACGGCATCGATACCGTGAAATCCATGGCGGTCGAGCCTCAGGCCATCCGCAAGTGGGACAACCAGATGGCGGCCTATGTCGCCGCCGGTTTCAAGACCCAGACTCTGTCGACCATCGCCAATGAAAGCGTGTCGTTGATCGGCAAACTGGTCACGGTCGCGACCCTGTGGCTGGGTGCTCGATTGGTCATCGACGGCCAACTGTCAGTGGGTGAACTGATTGCCTTCAACATGCTCGCCGGTCGCGTCAGCGGGCCGATCATGCGCCTGGCCCAGTTGTGGACCAGCTTCCAGCAAACCGGCGTTTCAGTGCAGCGTCTGGGCGACATCCTCAACACCCGCACCGAACTGTCCCAGGCCACGCGCAGTGCGTTGCCACCGCTGCGGGGGCTGATTGAATTCGACCAGGTGCATTTCCGTTATCGCGCCGATGGCTCGGAAGTCCTGCGTGGGGTCAGCCTGCAGATCGCGGCCGGTGAGGTCATTGGTGTCGTGGGGCGTTCCGGCTCCGGTAAAAGCACCCTGACGCGGCTGCTTCAGCGTTTGTACGTGCCCGAGCGCGGCCGGGTGTTGGTCGATGGCATGGACCTGGCCCTGGCGGACGTTTCCTCCCTGCGCCGGCAGATCGGCGTGGTGCTGCAGGACAACATGCTGTTCAACCGCAGCATCCGCGAAAACATTGCCCTGAGCGATCCGGGCGCGCCGCTCGAAGCGGTGATGCACGCGGCGAGCATGGCCGGCGCTCACGAGTTCATTCTGGAACTGCCCGAAGGCTACGACACCATGGTCGGCGAACACGGCACTTCGCTGTCCGGCGGTCAGCGCCAGCGGGTGGCCATCGCCCGTGCCTTGATCGGCAACCCGCGAATTCTGATTTTCGACGAGGCCACCAGCGCTCTGGACTACGAGTCTGAGCGGATCATCCAGCAGAACATGCAAAGCATCTGCGCGGGTCGCACGGTAATCATCATCGCGCACCGGTTGTCGGCGGTACGCGATGCGAATCGCATTCTGGTGGTCGATCGCGGGCAAATCGTCGAGCAGGGCAGTCATGCCGAATTGCTCACCCATCAGGCTGGCCACTATTCGCGCCTGCACCGAATGCAACAGGGCTGAAGCAGCCCTTCAATCACTCGTCATTGGTTTGTCGACCGCGCCTGATATCGGGCGCGGCGGCACTCACTGTAGTCCGGATTCAAGGATCGATTTCCCATGAGCGCAACGCCTTCGTTAATGCAGCGTTACCGCCACGCCTGGCGCGAATCCTGGCGCCAGCGCAAACAGATGGACAGCGTGCAGCGCTTGCCCCATGAAGCACAGTTTCTCCCGGCCGCGCTGGAGTTGCAGGACACCCCCGTGCACCCGGCGCCACGGATCTTCGTCTGGAGCATCATGGGCTTCGCCGTGCTGGCGCTGCTGTGGGCGTGCGTGGGCAAGATCGAAGTGGTGGCGGTGGCCTCCGGCAAGATCGTGCCAAGTGGCAAGACCAAGCTGATTCAGTCCAGTGAAACAGCGGTGGTCAGGGCCATTCATGTCAGCGACGGTCAGGCGGTGAAAGTCGGCGAATTGCTGGTCGAACTCGACCCGACGGCCGCCGACGCCGACGTCAGACGCATTCAAAGCGACTTGCTCGCCGCCCGCATCGACGGTGCCCGCAGTACGGCGATGCTCGACGCGATCAATCAGCAAAAATCGCCGGCATCACTTATCGGGGCGATTGCCGACGCCGATCCGCAGCAGGTGCTCAGCGCCCAGCGCTGGCTGCAAGGTCAGTACCAGGAATACCGCAGCAGCCTGGAACTGGTCGACGCGGAAATCCTCCAGCGCAACGCCGAAATCCAGTCCGCCCAGGCCCAGGTAGCGAGCCTTCGGCAGACCGTGCCGATTGCCACGCAACTGGCCGAGGACTACCAGCGCCTGCTCGCGCAACAATACGTCGCACGCCACGAATACCTGGAAAAAGAACAGGCGCGCCTCGACCTGCAACGCCAATTGAGCGTGCAGCAGGCCAGCGTCCTGCAATCCACCGCCGCGCAAGGCGAAGCGCGGCGTCGGCGCGAAGGCGTCGTCGCGCAAAATCGCCGCGCCATGCTCGACCTGCAACAGCAAGCCAACCAAAAAGCTGCCAGCCTGGTCGAGGAACTGGCCAAGGCCCGCTACCAGGAAACCCTCACCAGCCTCAACGCCCCGGTAGACGGCACCGTCCAGCAACTGGCGATCCACACCGTCGGCGGCGTCGTCACCCAGGCCCAGCCACTGATGGTCATCGTGCCCGCCGACCAACCGGTGGAAGTGGAAGCCATGCTGGAAAACAAGGACGTGGGCTTCGTCCGCGCCGGCCAACCAGTCACGGTCAAGGTCGAAACGTTCACCTTCACCAAATACGGCACCGTCGCCGGTGAAGTCCTCAGCGTCTCCAACGACGCCATCGACGATGAAAAACGCGGGCCGATCTACAGCAGCCGCATCCGCCTGAAAACCGACCATTTGATGATCAACGGCCAACGCGTGGCGCTGTCGCCGGGGATGTCGGTGACGGCGGAAGTGAAGACCGATCAGCGGCGGGTGATCGAGTACTTTTTGAGTCCGTTGCAACAGCATATGGATGAGAGTTTGAGGGAACGGTAATTGGGGGATCTCCGATACGCAAAAAAGGGAGAAGCTAAAAGGGGATAGATGTATTTTAAGTCTGGATCAACTCCAGAAAAATAAATCTGTCCCCTTTGAAGTTTCTTTGAGGTTAAATTTGTTAAGGGTCAATAATGAATGGTTATGTAAAGCGATTGCTATTTTGGTTGGGGGTTGGAGCAGCTAGCGTGCTGTTTTTGTATTGCTTGATACCGGAGCCTAAAGACAATCCATATATGGAAATCTATTCGGCATCGAATGGCGATGATTTTCCCGGTTGTGGATTTTCAGATAGCGAAAAGTCAGGAAGAGTATTTCGGTTTTATATGACTCCTGAAGATTGTCGGTTGATTGATTATGGTGGTGATGTTTTTACCATTTCCATTGAGTATCCCAGCATGAAAGTGGTAAGGCCGCGGGTGGATAACTCGGTTGTCACGATTCGAATGTTTCCGATTTTACGTTCTTCTTTTCAAGAAGGTGCATTTTTAGAAGGCGAGATACCTTCGAAAATAATTGAAGGTGTCAAGTTTTACGACTATGGGGGGCTTACTACTAGAACTTTTGACGGAGGTGAAGGCGAAACTGTATTCGCTACAGATCATAAGCGTTTCTGGCTGGCAAAGCGTTTGTTTAAAGATTTACGGGTGTCTTATCAGTATGCGCGTAAGTATGAAGATATAAGGTCGATGGATAGGTTTGTTATGAGCTTTCTTAAGCAAGTAATAGTTAACTAAGGGTTTATGGATGAATGTCGTTAATTTCAGTTCGGAAGAGCTAGTAAAATTAAAACAGTTTCAGGAGCAGAAAAATTATCCGGCGGTGTACGGGTATATGCATGAAATTGTGACCCGAGAGATAAAGGCCTCGCAGGATCCAACAGCTCTTGCGGAAATGAAGTCCATCGCCACATGGCTGGATGCTGCAAAATCGATTAACTCAAACGACCGAACGTTTCAAAGTGATGTTGTTCGTGGCTCCATGAAATTTGCAGTGGCGACGACAGGACGGCTTTTAACGGATGCCAATTTCCAAAAGGCCTCGGATGACTTAGCGTTAGAGGTATCTACGCATGTGCTGGGTGCTAGAGGGATGCCGCCCATTCAGGAGATTATTAACGCAGACGTCAATTCGGCTGTGCAGGGGTTAGATCTCCAACGCTGGAACTGGGCTGGGACTATCGGTGACGTTCTTTGGCCAGTGCTTGGCGGGTTGGGGCACGATTATGTGCAGATAACCGGTGATTCCAAAGCCGAATACAGCAAGCATCTTGTTATCGCAGTCCTGCAGAACTCTGCCGGTATCAACCGCTTTCTGGACAGAGACACGCCGCTCGACTCTTATCCAAAGTGGAAGCTCGCTCGCGAAATGGGTAAGTTACTTCCAGATGTTCTTTACCGTCTTTTTGACGGTTCGGCGGATGCGCCTGTCAGTGTGCCCTTGAACCCGGCATCTACAAACTTGATCAACATCGACATCAACCCATCCCCCCAACCCCAACAACACATCCAGGGTGAAAGCAAAGTCCAGCAAGACGTCGCCAACGGCTTCGTTCAAAACTCGGCGACGCACAGCGTCTTCGCTGTCGGCGGCATGCTCAATAAAACCGATTTCACCTCCACCCAGATGGCCAGTCTTGCCTCTGGCGGTGTCCGCCCTGGTGAGATGCAGCTGGACCCCAACGCTCGCCCCAACACTTACCTGTCGCAGTTCTACCCAACCCCGAGCGCAACAAAGCCGGATTTCAGCCTGCGCAGTGCGGTCACCCTGAACGGTTTGTCGGCAATGTCGACCTTCAACACGTACGTCGACCCGCTGTTGCTGGACCTGACCGGCAATGGCGTGCACATGACCGACATTCGCGACGGTGTGCTGTTTGATACCGACCACAGTGGCACGCTCAAACGCAGCGGCTGGGCGGATCGCACCACGGGCATGCTGGTGATTGACGATGGCAGTGGCCAGGTCAAAGACGTCAGCCAGATGTTCTCCGAGTATTACGGCGGCAAGGTCGGCGTCAACGGCGCGGCGGGCGAGGCAAAGTTCAAGGACGGTTTCGCGGCGTTGGCCAGTGAAGATGCGAACAAGGATGGCGTGATCGATCAGCGCGATCCGATCTGGAGCAAGTTGCGCGTCTGGGTTGACGGCACGCATGACGCCAAAGTCGATGGCGGTGAACTCAAGACGCTGGCCGAACTGGGAATCACCCAGATCAACGTCCGTGCGGTGGCATCTCCTCAAGCTGAGATGCGCGACGGTAACAAGGTGCTCGCCACCGGTTCGTTCACGATGAATGGCAAGAGCCAGGAAGCGTTGGCGGTGGATTTTCTGGGGGATCCGGTCAGCAATGTCGTGACCAGCCAAGGCACCGGTACGCGGGTGACCTCGACCACCAGCGGCAGCAACAGCCGCACCACCAGCGCTTATGCCAGCCAGAGCACCACCGGTGAAACCCTGGATGCGGCACAACTGGGCGTGAACAACCTGTATGGCGGCAGCGGCGACGATACCTTGATCGTGGCGCCGGCCGGTGGTTGGCTGGTGGGCGGGGTGGGCAGCAACACCTACAACGGCGGCGTGGGCGATGATGTGTTTGTCATCAGCGCCTCGGACAACCCGACCAACATCCATGGCAATGGCGGTCACGACACGGCGATTATCGTCGGTGACAAAGGCGTCGTGCTGAACATGGCCCGCGCTGGCCTGACCATCGCCCAAGGCGGTGGCGGCAACGACACGATCATGAGCGGTGGTACCGGCAGTGCCTTCATCAAGGGCGGTTCGGGCAACTCGACGTTGGTGGGTGGCTCGGGCAACGACGTGCTGGTCGGCGGCACCGGCCACAACACCATCATCGGCGGCAGCGGCAAAGCGGTGATTTATGCCGGGCCCCAGGGCGACACCATTTATGCCTCCGAAGGCGGCAGCATCATCCATGCCGGTGGCGGCGCCGATAAAATCTACGGCGGTGCCGGTAACGACATCATCGAAGTCGGCCACGGCAACGCGACCATCGACGGTGATGGCGGGATCAACCTGGTCACGCTGCACGGTACCCATGGCGACTACCGTATCACCCGCACCGCGACCGGTTATGAAGTGGCCGACAAGGTCGCCGGGCGTGACGGCACGGTGACGCTGAGCAACATCCAGAAGCTCAACTTCTCGGACATTTCCGCCGTTGACCTGCTGACTCCCAACGCGATGCCAGTGGCGGATGTGCTCACGCTCGACAAGGCCGGCAAGGCGTTCGATCGCACGCAGGCGCATCTGATCAGTGCTGAAAGCCTGTTGGCCAACGATCAGCGCCTTAACAGTCAGGGCGCGCTGCATATTGCCAACGTCGGTGACGCGGTCGGCGGCACGGTCAGCCTCACCGCCCAGGGCGATGTGTTGTTCACCCCGGACGCGCGTTACACCGGTCTGATCAGCTTCAAGTACGGTGTGGCCGATGCGGCGGGTAATCTTTCGGCGTCGGTGGTGGACCTCGGCAGCGGCCAGACGGCGCCGATGCGTGCCGGTGTGACCCTGCTGACGCCAGAGGTGCCGCTTGATCCTTTGGCGGCTCAGCAATGGTACTTGAGCGACACCCGTGTGCTGCCGGTCTGGAAGGACTACACCGGCAAAGGCGTGCGCATCGGTCAATTCGAGCCGGGTGGCCAGTTCGCCACCGCGCCGGAAATCTTTGATGTCGCGCACCCTGACCTGGCACCGAATATCGATCAGGCCTGGCTGCAAACGCAAAAGACCAACGGCACCTTGCCGGGGCTGGTATCCAACCACGCGACGATGGTGGCGGGCGTGATGGTCGGCGCGAAGAATGGCATCGGCGGCGTGGGCGTGGCCTACGACGCGAAACTCGGTGGTTACTACCTGGCCGGCAAGGGCGATGACCTGGCGGGACTGGGGCACATGGTCAGCTTCGACATTGCCAACAACAGCTGGGGCTTCAGCAATGACTTCGCCCTCAGCAGTTATCAGGACGGCCACTTCACCACCGCCACTGCGCTGAGCATGAATGCGCAGTACGCGGCGAGTAACGGTCGTGGCGGCCTGGGTACGATCATCGTTGCAGCGGGCGGCAACAGCCGTGCTACCGGTGGCAATGCCCAGGGTTCGCTGACCAACAACAATCGCTTCTCGGTAGAAGTGGGTGCGATCAACGCACAGGGCGATCTGTCGACCTTGCAGATTGGCTCCTCGCCATTTTCCAACCCGGGTGCGAGCCTTCTGGTGTCGGCACCGGGCAGCAATGTCGTGTCCACCAGCCACATGCTGGAAACCGAACGCGGCTCCACGTTCGGCAACGATTACTCCAGCATGCAAGGCACCAGTTTTGCCGCGCCGATTGTCTCCGGCATTGTTGCGTTGATGCTCGAAGCCAACCCGAATCTGGGTTATCGCGATGTGCAGCAGATCCTGGCGTTGTCGGCGCGCAAGATCAACGACTCGTCCACCCAATGGCGCGATAACGCTGCCCACGGCTGGAACGGTGGCGGCATGCACACCAGCAACGACTACGGTTTTGGTGAAGTCGATGCACGGGCCGCCGTGCGCTTGTCCGAAGCCTGGATGACCCAGAGCACCAGCGCCAACGAGTTCGTCTACAGTGCCTCCAGCGGTGCGCTCGGCAAGCCGTTGGCCGCGGGCGCGACGCTGACATCGTCCATCGCGATGCAGGCCGGTTTGAATGTCGAGCACGTCGAAATCGACTTTGATGCCCAGGTCGGGCGTCTGGGCGATCTGACGCTCAAGCTGATCTCCCCCGATGGAACCCAAAGCGTGTTGCTCAATCGTCAGGGCAAAGCCCCGGATGGCATGTCGGGCGCCAGTGCCTCCGACGTCGGCAGCACGCAGTCCGGGTCGTTCAAGTACACCTTCATGTCGACCCATGACTTCGGTGAGCGTTCGGCGGGTAACTGGACGCTGCAAGTAACCGATTCGGCATCCGGTCTGCCGGTGACGCTCAACGCCTGGTCGCTGCGTTTGTACGGCAGCAAAACCACGGCGGACGACACCTATTTCTACACCGATGAATACCTCAAGTCGGTGGTCGGGCAGGCTGATCGCGCGGTGCTGGATGACGCGGTCAATGGTCTGGCGGGCGGGCGCAATACTCTCAATGCGGCGGCTGTTTCGGGGGATAGCTCGGTCAACCTGCTGACCGGTGTCGCCAGCATCGGCGGCGCGGCGTTGACAGTGAAAAATCCGTCGGGCATTCAGAACATCGTCACTGGCGATGGCAACGACACACTGGTGGCCGGCAATTCCGATGCCTTGCTCGACGGCGGGCGTGGCAACAACACGCTGACGGGCGGTGCGGGCAAGGACATCTTTGTGGTCCATCGCCGTGAGGCGGGCAGCGATACCCTCGGCAACTTCGAGGCCGCTCGCGGTGAAATCGTCGATCTGGTGGGCTTTGCAGGGAAGACGTTCGCGGATCTGGTGCTGACGCAGCAGGGCGCGGACGTCAAGGTGGACCTGGGCAAGGGCCAGAGCCTCATCCTGAAGAACCAGGCGCTTGCCGGCCTCAGTGCAGCGAACTTCAAGTTCCAGGACACCTTTGTCGCGCCGACGGCTTACGTCAACAGCGACGCTTCGGCGGTCAAGCCGCAAGAGGGGCTGGGCACCGTGGTGCTTAACGGTGGCAGCAAAGGCGTGATGTACAGCAGCGATGCCCAGGGCAAACCGTTGGCTTCGCTCAACGGTACGATCTACAGCCATGACAGCGCGACTTCGGATGTGTTCGTGGTGGCGGCCCAGTCTGGCGTCAAGGATTACAACAACGCCTTGCGCGGGTTCCGTCACGGCATCGACAAGATCGACTTGCGCCAGACCGGCGTCACCGATTTCAGTCAGTTGATCATCGAGCACAAGAACCGCGCGACCTTCAATGGCCTGACGCAGATTCACGGGGTGTATGTGACGCGCATCGGTGCCCAGGGCAGCGATTCGAATACCAACCTGCTGTATCTGGATGCGCTGGATGTGGCGCAGATCAGTGCGACGGATTTCCTCTTTGCCGACCCTGCACCGGCTGTGGTGCCAACGGTCGGACCAGTGCCACCGGTGATCGAGCAGCCGACGGTCACCGTACCAGGAACGCTGACGCCGATTGTCGAGCGCCCTGGCGTCGACAAACCTTCGGTAGTCGCGCCGCTGCCTCCCATTGACCTGCACCCGACCATCAGCGTCCCGACCATTGATCCGGTGCTGCGACCTTCGGTCACGATTCCGGATTTCAAGCTTCCGGAAACCAAGACGATTGAGCAGATCCTGGCAGAGCGCGGTGTCAACCTGAACCCGACAGTGCCGGAGCATAAAACCATCGAGCAGATCCTTGCCGAACGTGATGCGAATCGCGGAGCGACCACGGTCCCCGTCCCGGAACGCAAAACCATCGAGCAGATTCTCGCCGAGCGCGGTGTCGGTTCGCTGGTGCCGTCGAAGCTGCCGGACATCGGTCCGGTCGGGCGGGATGTGGGCGGGCGTGAGCCGGTTGATATTCCGAGACCACGGCCGATTGTCATTCCGGATATCCCGACGATCGATATCGCTCATCGCGACCTTGATATCCCGGCGCGTCGACCAGTCACCGTTCCAGACCTCGTGAGTTTGCAAGATCCGCGCCTGAAGATCGATGACATCTGGGGCGCCGGGCAAACGGCGGACACCACGTTTGCGTCGATCCGGGACAGAATCCGTGGCGGTTCAACACCTTCGACAGCGGACCCTCTGCCGGTCGCCACCGACCCCAACGTCATGACGGTCAAAGGGTTCTTCGCCAATGTCACCGTGGGGGACGAGAGCAAGACCATCAATGTGGAGGCGTCCAGTGCCAAGGTGGTTGCCGGCAACGGTGACAATAAGGTGAATGTGACGGGCGGTCGGGCCGAGATCACGCTGGGTAATGGCAACAACGTGATTGCAGGGGACGTCAGCAAACTCACGGTCGGCCATGGCAACAACACCATTACCAACACCGGGTCCTTCACGGCGGTGAAACTGGGGGATGGCAATAACAAGGTCCTGGTGAGCGGCAACATGCCGACGGTGGAAGTCGGGCACGGGGTCAACGACCTTGAGTTCAGCGGGGGGATGGGGCAGTTGGTGTTCGGTAAGGACATCAGCCCTGATCGTCTGTGGTTCCAGCACGAAGGGCGGGACCTGCAGATCTCGGTCATTGGCAGCAAGCAGGAGGTCACGCTGCATAACTGGTATGCCGATACCCCAGAACGTCCACGCGACATCATGACTGGAGATCGCCATCGGTTGTTGGGCAGTGATGTCGAGCACCTGGTCCAGGCCATGGCGTCGTTCGCGCCGGCGGCACCTGCAAACATGACCTTCGGTGCTGCCGAACAACAGGTATTGCAGCCTGTGCTGGCGGCCAACTGGATGTAGCTTCACGTTAACCCGGTAACACGGCCCGCGATGGTTATCGCGGGCCTTCGACCGTATCGTTCGAGACCGGTCATGGCCTCATGAGACCCCCTTTGTGGCCCCGGAGCCCTCAACGCCAGACCCGGTGAATCATCTATTTGCAGGATTCGTCATTTCTTCTGAAGGACGACAGCTACTACGGTCCGTTAATCCCATTGCTTCCTGTTAATAGGAAGCATTACTATTCGCACCCCGTCTTCACAGCACACCGCAATGACCCCCAAGCTGCCCCGCAGACACGGCTTTTTCGAGCATTACGAAGAGTTGGTCGGGACCTGGACCCGTCGCCTGAGAAATCGTCAGCAGGCCGAGGACCTGGCCCATGACACCTTCGTGAGGGTGCTTGAGTCCGATTCGGCGACGGTTGCACAACCTCGGGCGTATTTGCACCAGACCGCGCGCAACATCGCGGTGGATGGTTATCGGCGGGAGGATCGTCGGGGCGCCATGGAGTCGGAGGCGATTGATCACAGGGTGTCGTCGTCCGGCGACCCGGAGCATTTCATGCAGGCGATCCAGTTGGCTGACTCCATCGAACGGGCGCTCACCGAGTTGCCGGTCAACTGCCGCAAGGTGTTTGTCTGGCAGAAGATCGAAGGCCTGACCCAGGCCGAAATCGCCGAACGCCTGGGTCTGTCCAAGAACATGGTGGAAAAGTATATGATCCGCACGCTGCGGCATCTGCGCGACCGCCTTGACGGATTGCAGCCATGATCGGCGGTGCCTTCTTATCCCCAGCCAAACAGGAACTTCCATGATGGATACTCGTGATTGTGCGTGCGGGCAAACAATGGTTCGCGACGGGGCGGCGCGATGGTTTGTGCGTTTGCAGGAACCTGCGATCAATGTCGAAGAGGCCCGGCATTTCGAAGCCTGGCTGGACGAACACCCTCAGCATCGCGACGAGTTCCAGTTGCTCCAGGGCTTGTGGTCGGCGGCGGATTTGCTGCCGGCGGCGCGTCTGCAAACCTTGTGTGAAACCCCGCCGGCGCGCAACAAGCGCCGTCCGGTAGTGCGTTATGCAGTGGCCGCCAGTGTGTTGGCCGTCGCGCTCGGCTTGGGGTTGTTCAGCGGTTTGAATCACCCGGCGATCTACACCGCCGAATTTTCCACTGCCCTGGGCGAGCGACGTCATGTGGCGTTGCCGGACGGTTCGGTGATCGACCTGAACAGCCGCAGTCGCGTTCAGGTGCGCTATGAAAACGACCGCCGCAGCATCGAGCTGACGCAGGGCGAAGCGATGTTCAGCGTCGAGCACGACACCCGCCGGCCCTTCGTGGTCGAGGCGGGCAGCGGCAAGGTCACGGTTACCGGCACCCGTTTTGATGTGCGCCGCGACACCGCCCAAACCCGGGTCGTGGTGGAGCAGGGCACCGTCAAGGTTCAGGGTCGCACAGCGGCGGACAGCGATTTCATCAGCCTCACGGCCGGCCTCGGCACGCACATCGATGCCCAGGGCAAAGTGGCCGCTGCCTACGCGGTCAATCCTGTCGAGCTGACCGCCTGGCGCAGCGGCAAACTGGTGTTCACCAACGCCAGACTCAGCGACGTCGCCGAGGAAGTCTCGCGCTATCGCGAGAAACCGCTCACCGTCGACAACGACAAAGTGGGCAATCTGCGCCTGACCAGCGTGTTCAAATCCGACAACACCGACGCACTGCTCAAGGCCTTGCCGAGCATTCTGCCGGTGGCCGTACGCACCCTCGATGACGGCAGTCAGGAAATAATTTCAAAATAAATTCAGGTTTTTTTCGAGTTGATCGTCTTCCTGTCCAACTGCAACTGGTTTGCATTAACAAGCGCACACTCTTGCGATCCACAGGACTACGTTCGACGTGAAAAAATCCACCACTAAAAACAACAAATCACCTTGGTTGCGCCTCGCTCTCGCCCTGGCTGTCGCCGCGGCGTTGCCCCAGGCTTTTGCCGCCGACGCGATTCACATTCCGGCGCAACCCCTGGGTCAGGCCCTGAGTGAACTGGGCCAGCAAACCTCGCTGCAGGTGTTCTTCAGCCCTGAGCTGGTCGCCGGCAAACAGGCTCCGGCGGTGGACGGCAACCTTTCGCCGGAAGACGCGCTGCGCCAACTGCTGCAAGGCAGCGGTCTGCAATACCAGATCGACGAAGGTTCGGTCACGTTGATGCCGGCTCCGATTTCGGCTGCCAACGGCCCTTTGGAACTGGGCGTGACCGACATCAAGGTGGTCGGCAATTGGCTCGGCGACGCCGATGCCGCCGTGGTGCAGAACCACCCCGGCGCCCGTACGGTGATTCGCCGTGAAGCAATGGCCGAGCAGGGCGCGATGAACGTCGGCGACGTGCTGAAGCGCGTGCCCGGTGTGCAAGTGCAGGACGCCAACGGCACCGGCGGCAGCGACATTTCCTTGAACGTCGGCGTGCGCGGCCTGACTTCACGCCTGTCGCCACGCTCCACCGTGCTGATTGACGGCGTGCCGGCAGCGTTCGCCCCGTACGGCCAACCGCAATTGTCCATGGCGCCGATTTCCTCCGGCAACCTTGACAGCATCGACGTGGTTCGCGGCGCCGGCTCCGTACGTTACGGGCCGCAGAACGTCGGTGGCGTGATCAACTTCGTCACTCGCGCGATTCCGGAAAAAGCCACCGGTGAAATCGGCTCGACCCTGGAAACCTCCCGGCACGGTGGCTGGAAGCACATCGACACGGCGTTTCTCGGCGGCACCGCGGACAACGGCATCGGCATGGCGCTGCTGTACTCGGGCGTGAACGGCAACGGTCACCGTGAACGCAACAACGGCAACGACATCGACGACGTGATCCTCAAGACCCACTGGGCACCCACCGATGTGGACGATTTCAGCCTCAACTTTCACTACTACGACGCCAGCGCCGACATGCCCGGCGGCCTGACCCAGGCGCAGTACGACGCCGATCCGTTCCAGTCCGACCGCAACAACGACAACTTCAGTGGCCGCCGCAAGGACGTCTCGTTCAAGTGGGCACGACAGATCGACGACCGCACCCAGGCCGAAGTGCTGACCTACTATTCCGACAGCTTCCGTGGCAGCAACATCGCCGCTCGCGATCAGAAAACCCTCGGCTCGTTCCCGCGTACTTACTACACCTTCGGGATTGAACCGCGGGTCTCCCGTGTGTTTGACGTCGGCCCGACCACCCAGGAAGTCAGTGTCGGTTATCGCTACCTCAAGGAAGGCATGCACGAAGAGGCGAGCCGCCTGGCGCTGGTCAACAACGAGCCGGTCGTGACCAAGAGCTCGGACGGTCATGTGTATCAGGACCGCACCGGTGGCACTGAAGCCAACTCGGTGTACGTCGATAACAAAATCGACGTCGGCAACTGGACCATCACCCCCGGCATCCGCTTTGAACACATCAGCACCGACTGGCACGACCGCCCGGTGCTCGACACCGCCGGCAAACCGGTGCTGGAAAAGAACCGCAGCATCGAAAGCAACGAGCCACTGCCGGCCCTGAGCGTGATGTATCACGTCTCGGAAGAGTGGAAGCTGTTCGCCAACTACGAAACCTCGTTCGGCAGCCTGCAGTATTTCCAGCTGGGCCAGGGTGGCGCGGGTGACAACACCGCCAATGGCCTGGAACCGGAAAAGGCCAAGACCTACGAGGTCGGCACGCGCTACAACAATGATGTGTGGGGCGGGGAAGTGACGCTGTTCTACATCGACTTCGATAAAGAGCTGCAATACATCAGCAACGATGCGGGCTGGACCAACCTCGGCGCGACCACGCACCAGGGCCTCGAAGCCTCGGTGCACTACGACATGGCGGCACTGGACCCACGGCTCGACGGCCTGACCGCCAACGCTGGTTTCACCTACACGCGTGCTGTTTATGAAGGCGAGATCCCGGGCTTCAAGGGCCGTGACCTGCCGTTCTACTCGCGTCAGGTGGCGACTGCCGGCCTGCGTTACGACATCAATCGCTGGACCTACAACCTCGATGCCTTTGCCCAGTCCAAGCAGCGTTCGCCGGGCGTGGCTGTGAACGCTGATGGCAGTTTCACCAACAACTACATCACCGAAGGCACCGCGGACGGCCAGTACGGCGACATCCCGGGTTACGTCACCTGGAACGTGCGCGGCGGTTATGACTTCGGCGCGCAGCTGTCGAATTTGAAAGTCGGTGCCGGGGTGAAGAACATTTTCGACAAGCAGTACTTCACGCGTTCCAGCGACAACAACTCGGGGATGTACGTTGGCGCACCGCGCACGTTCTTTGTGCAGGCCAGCGTCGGGTTCTGATAGACCCGGCTGCCCACACTTGATCCATGCCGAACACAAGTTTTGTGTTCATTGAAGATCCACTGTGGGAGCGGGCTTGCTCGCGAAGGCGGCCGTCCAGTTGATAAAGACGTCGCCTGACACACCGCTTTCGCGAGCAAGCCCGCTCCCACATTTGATCCATGCCGTACACAAATTTTGTGTTCACAGAAGATCCCCTGTGGGAGCAAGGCTTGCCCGCGATGCTTTTAGACCTTCAACACCTTTCCGCCAATGGCCACCGCTACCAGCAACACCGCCATCAACCCGAAGGCAAAACTCAAACTGCTGCCATGGGCGATAAACCCGATCAACGCAGGCCCCGCGAGAATGCCGGCGTAGCCCAACGTGGTAATGGCTGGCACGGCGACGCTTTCGGGCATCACCGTCTGTTTGCCCACTGCGGTGTACAGCACCGGCACAATGTTCGAACAACCCGCCCCCAACAATGCATAACCCACCAGCGCCGCTTCCCAGCTCGGGGCGAAGGTCGCCACAAACAGGCCCGTTGCGGCCGTCAACCCACCGAGCACAATCACCCGCGTGGCGCCGAGACGACGCACGATCGAATCACCGGTCAAACGCCCGACGGTCATGGTCAACGCAAACGCCGCGTAACCCAGTCCCGCATACGCGGTGTCGATCCCGCGTTCCTGCGCCAGGAACACCGCGCTCCAGTCGAGCGCCGCGCCTTCGGCGAGGAACACGATGAAACACATCCCGCCGATGAACAGCACGATGCCATGGGGAACGGCAAACGCCGGCCCCGAACTTTCGCTGCCGTAAGGCAAGAGGTGCGGCGCGGCCTTGGCCAGGGCGATCAGCAGCATCACGATCACCACCAGCGTCGCCCCCAGCGGTGAAACCCCGAAGCCGAGCAGGGCGCTGACGCCCGCCGCACCGACAATCCCGCCGAGGCTGAACAGCCCATGGAAGCCCGACATCATGGTCTTGCCGCTGGCCCGTTCGACGATCACCGCTTGCAGGTTCACCGTCGAATCCACCGTGCCCAGCCCCGCGCCGAACATGAACAACGCAGCAATCAACGCCGGAATCGACGTCACCGTCGCCAACAGCGGCAGGGCCGCGCAGATCAGCAACACCCCGGCGCTCACCACCCGGCGACAGCCGAAACGCGTGGCCAAAAGCCCCGCCATCGGCATCGCCAGAATCGACCCCACCCCCAGGCACAACAGCAGCAAACCGAGCGTCCCTTCATCCAGCCCGGCCCGAGCCTTGGCATAAGGCACCAACGGCGCCCACGCGGCGATGCCGAAACCGGCAATGAAAAAGGCGATGCGCGTGGACATCTGTTCCAGGCGTCCGGGAACAAATGCGGTTTGAGTGTTGAGGTTGGTCATATCAATCCTTGGCAAAAAACGTCGCGTACCCAAGGGACAGTGATCGACCTGCGAGGGTTCGATATTCAGTCCGCGGGATTGGCAGTCAGGCAGGGCGCCATCGTTGCACAGCGTGACCCTCTGCCGCGAGCGCAAGTGCCGACATTGTCCGGTTGGTCTGCCCGAGCTACCTGATACTTCTGACAGTTACGGCGTGTTTTTTTTGCGAGTAAAACGAAGGTTGGCGTTCGATGCATCGACGACGTTGCTGCCAGGACAGTTTGGAGGCGATATGGACCATCCCACTCAGGTTTCACTATCAAGGACGTTGCTGGCGATGATTGAACAGCGCCAGACAAGCATGGCCAATGACATTTTTTTGAATCCTGTCGAGTCCTATACGAGCCTCGATCAGCAGCGTCAGGAACAACAGCACGTGTTTGGCTCGCGACCATTGATGATAGGCCTTGGTGGTCAATTGGCTTACCCCGGTGACTTTCTGACTGACGATTTAAGCGGTGTGCCTGTTCTGGTTGTGCGCGACAACAACGGATCATTGAATGCGTTTATCAATGTTTGCCGACATCGCGGGGCGAGGCTGTTGAACGGATCGGGGAACATCGCGGGTGCGATGATCTGTCCCTATCACGGTTGGGCCTATGGTCTGGATGGTCAGTTGCAGCGACTGAATCCGCCTGGCAGCTTTGAGGGATTAAGTTGCACCGAGCGTAATCTGACGCGCCTGAGTGTTCTGGAACAGCATGGGCTGATCTGGGTGCATCCGACGCCGGGAGGGCAGATCGATGAAGCTCAAACACTTGGCCTGTTGACCCATGAGGTCCAGTGTTTTGGTTTTCAGCATTACTCGCACTACCAAACGAGGCGTTTACGCAGGCGCTTTAATTGGAAGGTCGTTGTCGATACGTTTCTGGAGAACTGGCATTTTTCAACTCTGCATCGGCAAACGGTGCTACCGATCTTTTTACCGGGCATCAGCCATTTCGAAGGCTGTGGGCAGCATCTGCGGTTGATCATGCCGCGTCGCTCTATCGTCGAACTGTTCGATCAGCCCGAAGAGCAATGGGACTTGCTCCGGCATTCGGCAATTATGTACGTGCTGTTCCCCAACACACTTCTGGTCTGGCAGGGCGATCATCTGGAGGTGTGGCGGGTGTTTGCGGCAGGCCCTCGCTGTGTCGATCAATGCTTGATCGAAGTGTCTTTGCACGTTCCTGCGGCACCAACGTCGGCAAAAGAGAAAACCCATTGGGATAAAAACATGATCCTTCTTATGGACACAGTCGATGGCGAAGACTTTCAATTGGCAAAATATTTACAAAAAGGCTACGCATCCCACGCTCAGCAATACCTGACATTCGGCAGAAATGAGCCGGCGCTTCAACATTTCCATCGTGCGATCCGGGCAGCGATCGATGAAGGGGAAAATTGACGGTAAAAAAAACGTCGATGCATTTTTCCCGTAGTAACGAGACGTCAACGAGCAACAAAACGCCTCACCTCGACGACCTGAGTCCCTTCCACCTGAACATGCAAAAGCGCTGCTGGAAGGGAATGCTCACCGTCGAAACACTCAATAATCACGGTTTTGGCCGCTGTCGCCTGCACCGAAAGAGGGTGTGATTGGCGCAACAGGCGTTTGATCGCGGCACTCAGGGGAATGGGCGAATGGCCCTTGCGAACTTGCTCGCAAAACGCCAGCGCCACCTCGCGCGGTGCAGGCGGGGGCGGCGAAACCATTCCTGCTTCATCAAACAGTCGGTTGAGCTGGTCGGCCGCGGACACGGCTCTCGGGAAACCGGCGAATGCTGAAGCTTGCAGCAATATCCCTGTCATCTCTCCCGGTGCGAGCCCCGAAGCCAACCCCGTCTTGAAATGCACACTCAAGGGTGGCCCCACCATGCCGGCCGCGACAATTGCGGCGAACGATACCGCTTCGCGCAGACGTGGGTCCAAGTCCGGACGGCCATGCAAGTAACCGTAAACAACGCCGACCGCCAGCTCACCCAGGGCCGGAACCGTTCGAAAGAGTGCGTCCAGGCGGGCGCCTCCGTCTGGCACCAGGTCGATAAAGGTTTTCCGGCCCTCGCGGTACAGCGTGGGTATGGGAGAGTCTGGGTGTTTGCTGCTCATGGGGTGTTCCGAGCATGAATAAAGAATTTCACTCTGAGCCCGGTCAGAAAGATTGTCTGCTGTCATAAGTGACAGGTTCAGCAGATTTGTTTGCAATAAGAGGTGATCGGTCTATAACGGAAATGCTTGCGGAACGCCTTGCGCGTTTACGCCCGGGCGGTATTTCATCGCCGGACATTGACGCCTAAAGTACAGGCATTTTCTGGCTGACTTCAGGACCGATCCATGACGCCGTTCTACGATGCTCGAGGCAATATCTATGCGGTTGTGGCGCCTGACGCCGTGCGCCGGGGCGGTATCGATCTGCCCGAGCAGGCCAGTCGCGCTGCGCAAATTCGTGCGGCATGGACGGTTTCGGCTATCGAGGCCTTCTGTGGCTGGGCACCCGGCACACAACCGCCAGGCAGCAAGGATCATCGCTGCGATGGCTTACTGATCGGGCCGTTTCAAGACTCGCCACCGTTTGACCTGCTGATCGTCAACACCGACGGCACTCTTGCCGAGCGCAGTGGCAATGGATTGACGATTTTCTCTCAAGCTCTGAGTGAACAAGGGCTGCTGCCGGGGGACGAGGTTTGTTTGCTCAGGGTTCATCACGACAAGGCTGATGCGGTTTCACCGGTGGGCACGTCGGTGAAACCGGCCGAGGTCGAGGGTGTGAAAGGGTTTTGGCTGGATCTGGGCAGACCCTCGTTCGGGCCTGACGCGGTGGGGGCAAAAGGGGTTGATGATGTGCTGTTGAACGATCGCGCTGTCTGCCATGTGCAGGCGTTGTCGGCGCTTGATTCCTCCTGGTCTCGCAGCCAGTTCGTGCGTATCGGCAATCCGCATTGTGTGACGCTTTTAGACAACGCCGATGCATTGCCGAGCAATGAGCAGATGCGTGAGCCGGGGTTGTCCGAAGGGTTGACGCGTATCGCTTACGCCACACCGACCGGGGCGGGGGAGCCGTGTGCTGCTGGGGTGAATCTGCAATGGGCGATGCATGAGTCTGAAGGGCGAGTCGTCGCGCGGGTATTCGAGCGCGGAGAAGGGCCGACGGCGTCGTCGGGCACCAGCGCCAGTGCGGTGGCTTGCGCGGCGTGGCGGGTGGGTTGGGTCAGTGCCGGGGAGGTGAAGGTGGTCATGCCTGGGGGTACTGCACCGATTCTTCTGGAGGAGGAGCAGGGTGAGTTGAGTCGGGTCAGGTTGTTTGGTACGGCGCGGTTGATGAGTTGATTGTTAGATCGCCTTCGCGAGCAAGCCCGCTCCCACAGTTGATCTGTGTGTTGCACACTACTTGTGTCCACAGAAGATCCAATGTGGGAGCGGGCTTGCTCGCGAAGGCGTCAGCCCAGCCAACGCAAATCTCAGCTCTGATCGCCGAAGAACTCCACCACCGGCATCTGCCGCTTCATCAACACCTTGCCATCGCGCACCGAATACAGCGGCAGGCCTTGGCTGCGGATCACCTCGTAATCGCTGTCCGCCGACAGAATCAGCAAATTCGCTGGCCGCCCGCGTTCCAGTCCATAACGATCACCCAGGTTCATGGCCTTGGCGCTGTTGTCGGTGACCAGGTCCAGCGCGCTTTGCAGGTTGCGGTAACCGAGCATGTGGCAGATGTGCAGGCCGGCTTCGAGCACTCGCAAGATATTTCCGTTGCCCAGCGGGTACCACGGATCGACGATCGAGTCCTGACCAAAACACACGTTCATCCCCGCTTCCAGCAACTCATTCACTCGGGTCACGCCACGGCGTTTCGGGAAGTTGTCGAAGCGCCCTTGCAGGTGAATGCTTTCGGTGGGGCAGGAGACAAAACTGATCCCCGAATGCCCGAGCAGGCGAAACAGTTTGGCGCAGTAAGCGTTGTCGTAAGAGCCCATCGCCGTGGTGTGGCTGGCGGTGACCCGTGAGCCCATGTCGCGGCTGCGGGCTTCTTCAGCCAGCACCTCAAGAAAGCGCGAGTGTGGGTCGTCGGTTTCATCGCAATGCACATCCACCAGGCAACCGGTGCGCTCGGCCAGGTCCATCAGGAATTTGACTGAACTCACGCCTTGATCGCGGGTGTACTCGAAATGCGGAATACCGCCGACCACATCGGCGCCCATGCGGATCGCTTCTTCCATCAACTCGCGACCGTTGCGGTACGACTCGATGCCTTCCTGTGGGAACGCAACGATCTGCATGTCGATCAGATGACGGCTTTCCTCACGCACTTCGAGCATCGCCTTGAGCGCGGTGAGCTGCGGGTCGGTGACGTCGACGTGGGTACGCACGTGCTGGATGCCGTGGGCGGCGAGGGTCTGGATGGTTTTCTTGGCGCGGGTTTTGGTGTCCTCTTCGGTGATGGTCACCTTGCGCTCGCCCCAGCACTCGATGCCTTCGAACAGCGTGCCGCTCATGTTCCAGCGCGGTTCGCCGGCGGTGAGCGTAGCGTCGAGGTGGATGTGTGGCTCGACGAAGGGGGGCACCACCAGGTTGCCGCCGGCGTCCAGATCATCGGGGCCCAGGGTCGGGGCTTCGGTCTGTCGGGCGATGTTGCTGATCAGGCCGTTTTCCAGGTGCAACTCATGCAGGCCATCTTGGTTGCGCAGGCGGGCATTGATGATGTGCATCAGGCGAATCCTTTTATAGATCTTGTAATGGTGCATTGGCAGTCCGGGCACCCAGCACGCCGGTCAGTACCACATACGTTAACGCGGCAGCGGCAATTCCTACCAGCGGCGCGACCCACGGTGAACTGAACGCGGTCACGGTGCCGACTGCGTAGGCGGCCAAACCGGGCCAATTGAACGCCGGCAAACGGGCATCGGCCAGACGTGGATATTGACCACGATAGCGGTAGAAGAAGTCCGCCATGATCACGCCGCCAATCGGCGGAATCACAGTGCCCAGCAGAATCAGGTAGGGCACCAGCATGTCGTACATGCCCAGCAGTGCCAGCAGCGTGCCGATCACCGCGCCTGCCAGGGTCACGGTTTTGCGACGGCCAGTGCGCAGCAGGTTGCAACCGGCGACGGCGAAGTTGTAGATGGTGTTGTCCTGGGTGCTCCAGATATTGAGCAGCAACATCGCCATCGCCGCCATGGCGAAGCCTTGCAACAGCAACACTTCGACCACGTCCGGTTGCTGGTAGACGATGGCGCCATAGGCCCCGATCAACACCATCAGGCCGTTGCCGATGAAGAAGCCGATCAGGCTCGCCAGCACCGCGACGCGGGCTGAACGGGAGAAACGCGTCCAGTTGGTTGCCTGGGTTGCGCCGCTGACAAAGGTGCCGAACACCAGGGTAATCGCAGTCGACCAATCCAGTGTTCCCGTCGGGACTACCGCGAGCAATCCGTCGAGGCCGCCGACCTTCACCGTGGCCACCCACATCGACAGCATCAGCAGCAACATCATCGCCGGTACGGCGATGTACGACAGAATCTCCAGGCCGCGATAACCCACATACGCGGTCGCGCAAAACACCAGGCCGAACAGCACCATCAGCCCGAGAACGGTGCCCTCGCTCAATTCGAAATACTTGCCCAGCACCACGGCGGCAGTGGCTGTGCCCCAGGCGTACCAGCCGATCTGGGTAAAGCCGAGGATCAGGTCGCTGAGCTTGCTGCCCACTTCACCGAAGCAAAAGCGTCCCATCAGCACCGAGTTCAGACCGCTCTTGAAGGCGATGTAACCCAGGCCGGCAGCGTAGATCCCCAGCAGCAGATTGCCGACGATAATCACCGCCATCATCTCGCCGAAACTGAACGCCACACCGAGCTTGCCGCCGGCAAACATGGTCGCGGTAAAAAAGGTGAAACCCAGCAGCACCATGGCCGTTGAGGCCAGGCCTTTGCGGGCATGCATCGGGACTTCGCTGAGGGGGTAATCGTTGCCGGGATCGTTCTGCGTCATGGGGCGTTCCTTGCTGAATGAGTGACGCGGGGGCGTGTTGCAGTGGTCGTGCCAAGCGTGGGGTGGTGTAGTTATTTATAGCCGAGCCGACGGAGTTGGCTTGAGGAAGGGCGCGAAAGAGGTGCACCTGAAGGAACACAGAACCATGTGGGAGCGGGCTTGCTCGCGAAAGCGGTGTGTCAGTCACAGCAGATGTCGACTGATACACCGCTTTCGCGAGCA
>NZ_JAHBDP010000098.1:0-41907 GCF_019956495.1 Pseudomonas sp. BF-B-26
GAGCGGGCTTGCTCGCGAAGGCGGTGTGTCAGGCGACAGTGTTTTTTGACTGCGCCACCGCTTTCGCGAGCAAGCCCGCTCCCACAGGGGGTGTGCCCACCACAAACTTGCGGAGTTAGCCGTCGCGCGTTTCTAGGGCTTGGCGAATGCGATGCGCCAGACCTTGTTCCCGACATCGTCAGCCACCAACAACGCTCCGCCCTGATCAAGCGTGACGCCCACCGGGCGCCCTTGGGCTTCGCCGTCGGCGTTGAGGAAATCAGTCAGGAAGTCCACCGGCAGCCCCGAAGGTTTGCCATCGCTGAAGGGAATGAACACCACCTTGTAGCCCGCCTGCGGATTACGGTTCCACGAGCCATGTTCACCGACAAAAACCCCATTGGCGAAGTTGGCCGGCATGCCTCGGGCATCAGAAAACGTCAGGCCTAACGGTGCAACGTGCGTGCCCAACGCATAATCCGGCGCGATGGCCTTGGCCACCCGGTCCGGACGCGGCGGCTCGACACGGGTGTCGACATGGGCGCCGTAATAGCTCCACGGCCAGCCGTAGAACGCACCGTCCTGCACCGACGTCAGGTAATCCGGCACCAGGTCGCTGCCGATTTCGTCGCGCTCGTTGACCACCGTCCACAATTGGCTCGAACCGGGCTTCCAGGCCAGTCCGTTGGGGTTGCGCAGGCCGCTGGCAAACAGACGTTTGCTGCCGCTTTTAACGTCTACCTCCCAAATCGCCGCGCGCCCTTCTTCCGCGTCGAGGCCGTTCTCGCCGACGTTACTGTTGGAACCCACCGTGACGTACAGCTTGGTCCCTTCAGGGTTGGCGATGACATTCTTGGTCCAGTGGTGATTAATGCCTGCGGGCAGATCGGTCACTTTCACCGGCGTCGCATTCACCTCGGTCTGACCCGCGTTGTACGGCACCTTGACCAGTGCATCGGCATTGGCAATAAACAATTCATTGCCCACCAACGCCATGCCAAATGGCGAGGCGAGGCCAGTCATGAAGACCTTCCGCACCTCCGCGTGGCCATCACCGTCGGCATCGCGCAACAAGGTAATGCGATTGGCGCTGGGTGCATCAGCGCCGATACGGCCCATCACAACACCCATGACGGTGCGTTTTGCCCAGGCGATCGGCCCGGTGCCACCGTCAGTCGCGCCTTCCGGCATCGGCGGGTGGTTGCTCTCGGCAACCAGGACATCGCCGTTGGGCAGCGTGTACACCCAGCGCGGGTGATCGAGGTTTTCGGCCAGCGCGGTCACTTTGAAACCGGCAGGCGCCTTGGGCATGTCATTACCGGCCCAGCCGATCGCTTTGGACACTTTTAACGTGGGGATCAACGAGGTGGTGGGTTCAGGCAATTGCGGGGACGGACCGACGCTGGCCTGAGGCGGCAATTTGGACGACTCGCCACACGCGGTGAGCAGCACAGCAGTGGTCATCAAGAGCGCAAGTCGGTTGGACACATTCATTGTTCTAACCTCGCAACGGCCATCCGTGGGCCAATTATTGGGCAGGCAAAATCCCGCGAAGTATCCCGGCGCGGGCCCGTTTCAAACACCGCGCCTGTCGCAAATCAAATTTGCCTGAAACGCACGAATGCGCGCCTCCAAAGCCGGGCACTATCGCAAGCGCCTGTTTCAACCGGCCCCGAGCTCAAACGGGGTTCAACAACGCCTCTCGCAGCAGCCTGGCCGCCGGCGAGTCCGGCACGCCTTTGCGCGAAACCAGTTCATACGGTTCGCTGCGCGAGGTGATGGGCAGCGGCAGCGTGGTGGTGAAACCGTAGCCGGAGCAGAACTTCGCCACGTCGGTCGACACCAACGCGACGAGGGTCGGGTTTTCCTGAAGCAGCGACAAGGTGGCAAACGCCGATGTGGTTTCCAGCAGGTGCACCGGGAAACGCAGGTCAGCCTCGTGAAACTCGCGCTCCAGCAGCAAACGCATCGGCATGTTGGCGCGATAGACCACCCAGCGGTAATCCACGAGGTCTTTCAGCGAAAGCTGCCGGGCATAGGCGAACGGATGCTGGGTGCTGGCGATCACCGCCAGGGTTTCTTCGACGAAGGTGGCGCTCTCATACAAGTAGGGCGTGGTGCTGATGGTCGTGCGGCAGATCGCGAGATCCAGGCGCCCGGCGTCCAGCTGGCTGAGCAGTGCGGCGCTGGTGTCCTCGACGATCTCGATGGACAGCTTCGGGTGGTCGGCAATCACCCGGCTGATCGCGGTGGTCAGCAGCGGGACGGCGCCCATGATGGTGCCGACGGACACACGTCCGCCCTCGCCGCTCATGATGCCGATGATCTCCTCGCGCAGATGGGCGAGGTCGGTCTGGATCAAGCGGGCGTAACGGATGACCGAGCGTCCGGCATCGTTCGGCTCAAGCCCACGGTTAGTACGGGTGAACAGCGAAGTGCCGAAGGTGGTTTCAATTTCTTGCAGGGCTTTACTGGCGCCGGGCTGGGTCAGCGCGACCTGTTTGGCCGCGCCCAGCAAGGAGCCGTGTTCATCAAGGGCTATCAACAAGCGCAGCTGCTTGATGTGCAGGCGGGACATGATCGAATTGAGTGAGGGCGTCATCAGGGTTAACTAAAAGTTATAGAGGTATCGAAAGTTGTCAGTATCGAGGCTCGCCACGACGGCCCTATAGTCCACCCCACAACCAGGCAATGCAATGGGTTTGACCAGATAGCGAAAGCCTTCCTGCCGCAGACCGATTGCAACAATAACAATCCTGTATAACTTGTGGTGAATCATGTCCCTCATCAATTACGTCACCAAGATCCAGTTCGGCTACGACAGCCTGCAGCATCTGGCCGCCGAAGCCGAGCGCGCGGGCATTACCCGGCCACTGATTGTCACCGACATCGGCGTGCGCAATGCCGGCATCGTCGACAAGGTCATCGCGGCCCTCGGCGCCAGCCTTCCTCCTTCAATTTTCGACGCCACCCCGTCCAACCCCAACGAACACGCGGTACGTGAAGCCGTGGCGCAATACCACCTCGACGAGTGCAACGGCATCATCGCGGTCGGCGGTGGTTCTTCTATCGATCTGGCCAAAGGCGTCGCTGTCTGCGCCACGCACGACGGCCCCCTGCACAGCTTTGCGGTGATCGAAGGCGGGCTGGATCGCATCACCTCTGCCACCGCGCCGCTGATCGCCGTTCCCACCACGGCGGGCACTGGCAGCGAAGTCGGCCGAGGCGCCATCCTGATCCTCGACGATGGTCGCAAGGTGGGCGTAATCTCACCTTATGTGGTGCCTCGCGTGGCCATCTGCGACCCGGAACTGACCCTGGGCCTGCCACCGATGCTGACCGCCGCCACCGGCATGGACGCGATCGCTCATTGCATCGAGACGTTCATGGCGCCGGCCTTCAACCCCGCGGCAGATGGCATCGCCCTCGACGGCCTGTGGCGTGCCTGGGAACACATCGAGCGCGCCACCGCCGAACCCGGTGATCGCGAAGCGCGAATGAACATGATGAGCGCGTCGATGCAAGGCGCACTCGCCTTTCAGAAGGGATTGGGCTGCGTGCACAGCCTGTCCCACGCCTTGGGCGGTATCAATCCGAAGCTGCACCACGGCACTTTGAACGCCATCTTTCTGCCAGCGGTCGTGGACTTCAACGCCAACGCCCCGACCGTTCGCGACGAACGCAAGCTCGAACGCCTGCGCCATGCCATGGGCCTTGAGGCCGGCGCCAATATCGGCACAGCCATCGAAGACATGACCCGCCGCCTGGGCCTGCCGACCCGCCTGAGCGAAATCGGCGTCGATGAAAGCCTGTTCGCCGGCATCGTCGAAGGCGCCTTGCATGATCACAGCCACAAGACCAACCCCCGCGAAGCATCGTCCGCGGACTACCTGTCGATGCTTGCGCAGTCTTTGTAAACCGCCGCTATCCAACAACAATAAATCAGGAGGCAGCCGCAGCGTCGAACGTGATTCGCCGCCAGCGGAACAATCATGAAGCCCACCGTCCTTATCGACCGACAAGACAGCCTTGCCACCGTCACCCTCAGCCACCCGGGGAAAATGAACGCCCTGACCTTATCCATGTGGCAGGACCTGGGTGATGTCATGACCGAGTTGTCCGCCGACGCCAGCGTGCGCTGCGTCGTGTTGCGCGGTGCCGGCGAGCAAGCCTTCGCCGCCGGCGCCGATGTCAGCGAGTTTCCGACCGTACGCGCCAACGCCGCACAGGCCCGGGTCTATGCCGAGATCACCTCGGCGGCCATGCGTGCCGTCGTGGACTGCCCGCACCCGGTGATCGCGATGATCCATGGCGTGTGTGTCGGCGGCGGCCTGGAAATCGCCGCACTCTGCGACCTGCGTATCTGCGGCACCTCCAGTCGTTTCGGCGCACCGGTCGGCAAGCTGGGGCTGGTCATGTCCTATGACGAAATGGCCGGTCTGGTGGCGCTGGCCGGACGCTCGACCACCCTGGAGATTCTTCTTGAAGGCCGCATTCTCGACGCCCATGACGCCTACGTAAAAAACCTCGTGACCCGCGTCGTACCCGATGCCGAGGTCGAGTCCGAAACCCTCGCCACCGCCAGGCGCATCGTCAACGGAGCGCCCCTCGTCGCCCGCTGGCATCGCCAGGCCGCACGCCAGCTTGAGGCCGGCGTTGCCCCCAGCGTCGAGCAGATTGACGCGAGTTACTTCTGCTACGACACCGAAGATTTTCAGATCGGTCTGAACGCTTTCATCGAGAAAGCCAAACCACAATTCAAGGGGAAATAACATGGGACCGCTGACAGGAATGCGCGTGGTAGAACTGGCTCACATCATGTCCGGCCCGGTGTGCGGAATGATGCTGGCCGACATGGGCGCCGACGTGGTGAAGGTCGAGAAAGTCCCGGGCGGTGATGATTCGCGCCGCTTCTCGCCGATCATGGCCAGCGGTGAATCGGCTTCGTTCATGGTGGTGAACCGCAACAAGCGCGGCATTGGCCTGAACCTGAAAACCGAGGGCGGGCGCGACGTGTTGCGCCGCCTGTTGATGAACGCCGATGTGGTCACGGAAAACTTCCGTGCCGGCACCATGGAGAAATTCGGCCTGGGCTATGAAACGCTGAAAACCCTCAATCCAGGGCTGATCTACTGCGCGATCTCCGGCTACGGCCGCAGCGGGCCGTTCGGCGAGAAAGGCGGTTTCGACCTGATTGCCCAGGGCATGAGCGGCATGATGAGCATGACCGGTGAAGCCGGGCGCGAGCCGGTCAAGGCCGGTTCGCCAGTGGCTGACATCAACTCCGGCATCCTCGCCGCCCTCGGCATCTGCGCCGCTTACGCTGCCAAACAGAAAACCGGCCTCGGCCAGATGGTCGATACCTCGCTGTTCGAAGCCGGTCTGCAACAGATGTACTGGCCGGCGGCGGCGTATTTCGCCGATGGCACCATCCTGCCGAAGATGGGTTCGGCCAACTCCACCAGCGCGCCGTATCAGGTGTTCCGCACCGCAGACGGCTGGATCAACATTGGCGCCGCCAACCAGGCCAACTACGAACGGCTGGTCGAGGCGCTCGCCGTGCCACAACTCAAAGCCGACCCACGATTCGCCAGCAATGCGTTGCGCATGGAGCACCGCCTGGCCCTGGTGGAAATCCTCAACGAAGTCCTGGTCGCGCGCACCACGGATGAATGGATGGTGCTGTTCGACAGCCTCGGCCTGCCTGCCGGGCCGGTACTCGATATCGCCGCGGCACTGGCTCATCCGCAAACCGAAGCACGCGGCATGATCGTCGAGACTCAACACCCGACCGAAGGCCGGGTTCGCGGCATGGGCCTGCCGATTCACTTCTCCGACATGGACAACGCCGCACCGCCGGCCAGCCGGCATGCCCCGCTGCTCGGTGAACACACCCGCGAAGTGCTGAAAGAAAGCGGCTACGCGGAAGATGAAATCGACGAACTGATTCGAACCCAGGCCGTGGTGGCACTGGCATAACGCAAAAAAACTGTGGGAGCGGGCTTGCTCGCGAAGGCGGTGGCACAGACAAAAACTATGTTGCCTGACACACCGCTTTCGCGAGCAAGTCGAATCGTCGCACCGCCGCTCCCACAGGGAACAGTGTCAATTCGCTGTTTTTTAGAACAACTACAAAAACAATAAGGTGAACATCATGAGCCGTATCTTGACCGAAGCTGTCAGCCGTCGATCATTCCTGGTATCTGCCGGCGTCACCGTCGGTGGCGCATTCGCCGCCAACCTGCTGCCCTCCAGCGTCTTCGCCGCGACCAAACCCATCGTGTTGCGCTACACCAGCAGCCTGCCCGACACCCATCCACTGAACATCCAGATGAAGGCGGCTTCACTCGCCATCAAGGCCGAAACCAACGGCGCCGTGGACCTGCAGGTGTACGCCAACGGCGCCATGGGCGGCGATACCGACATGCTCTCCCAGGTGCGCGCCGGAGCCATCGACTTCATTCCATTGCCAGGCGCGATTCTCTCCACACTGGTGCCGGCCATGTCGATCGAAAGCATGCCGTTCGCGTTCAAGGACTACGACAGTGTCTGGGCCGCGCTGGACGGCAAGCTGGGCGAATACGTACGCGCCAAGACCGAGAAGGTCGGCCTGATCCCGATGGAGAAAGTCTGGAACAACGGCTTCCGCCAGATCACCAGTTCGACGCGGCCGATCTACACGCCGCAAGACCTGGCCGGTTTCAAACTGCGGGTGCTGGTCAGCCCGTTGTGGACCTCCATGTTCAGCGCCCTGGGCGCCTCCCCTACCGGCATCAGCATCAACGAGACCTACTCGGCATTGCAGACCAAAGTGGTCGACGGCCAGGAAAACCCACTGGTGGTGGTCGAAGCCGCACGCTTCTATGAAGTGCAGAAATACTGCTCCATGACCGACCACATCTGGGGCGGTTTCTGGATCGTCGCCTCGGGCAAGACCTTCCCCAAACTGCCGGCGGATGTGCAGGAAATCGTTTCCCGGCAAATCAACGCCGCCGCGCTGGTTCAGCGTCAACAGGTGATCGATCTCAACTCCAGCCTGGAGCCGTCCCTGACCGCCCATGGCATCACCTTCAACAAAGTCGACCGTTCATTGTTCCGCACTGAGTTGCAGTCCAAAGGCTTCTACACCCAATGGAAAGAAAAGTACGGCAATGAAGCCTGGAGCTTATTGGAGCAGTACGCGGGTCAACTGTCCTAAGCCGGAGACAAGGTCATGAAAAACGAAATACCAATGACGGATGTTTCTCCCGCTGAAGGACTCAGCACGCGCCCCACCACGTTTCGTCTCGGTCACGCCTTGGACACCGGGCTGCGCTGGCTGACCGAGGGCAGCGCGGCGTTGCTGGTGGTTGTCGAAGTCACGCTGCTGTTTTGCAATGTGTTCTCGCGCTACGTACTCAATCAACCCATCGTCTGGGGCGACGAACTGGCCTCGCTGCTGTTTCTCTGGCTGGCGATGCTCGGTTCAGTGGTGGCGATGCGTCGAGGCGAGCACATGCGGCTGACCTCGTTCATCGGGCGGCTGCCGCTGGAAAAACGCGCCTTTGTCGACACCTTGGGGGCGGTGATTGTCATCGCGTTCATTGGGTTACTGTTCACCCCGGCCTGGGAATACGTCAGCGACGAGTGGATCATCACCACCGCCGCCCTTGAAATCCCCAACGCCTTTCGCGTGTCTGCCATCGCGGTCGGTCTGAGCCTGATGCTGATGACCTGTGTCGCGCGTCTGCTGACCAGCGCCCGGTTGATCGACTTCTCCGTGTCGGTGGCGATGCTGGCTTCCCTGGCCGCGTTGTTGTGGGTGGCTGAAGGCTGGATGTTGCTGATGGGTAACTGGAACCTGATCATTTTCTTCATGATCGGCGTGATGGCGATGATCGTGATCGGGGTGCCGATCATGGTGGCGTTCGGCCTGGCCACGGTGGCTTATCTGTCGACCATGACCGGCACGCCCTTGACCCTGGTGGTCGGCCGGATGGACGAAGGCATGGCGAGCCTGATCTTGCTGGCCATTCCGTTGTTTGTGTTTTTGGGGGCGCTGATCGAGGCCATGGGCATGGCCCGCGCGATGATCCGCTTCCTCTGCTCGTTGATCGGCCATGTCCGTGGCGGCCTGTCATATGTGTTGATCGGGGCCATCTACCTGATCTCCGGCATTTCCGGCTCCAAGGCTGCCGACATGGCGGCCATCGCGCCGGCGCTGTTTCCGGAAATGAAGAAACGCGGTGAGGATGAAAACGAACTGGTGGCGATGCTCAACGCGTCCGGGGCGATGTCGGAAACCATTCCGCCGAGCCTGGTATTGATCACCATCGGCTCGGTGACCGGTGTGTCGATTTCCGCCCTGTTCACCGGTGGTTTCATGCCGGCGGTGGTGGGTGCCATCGCCATGGCGGCGGTGATCTGGTGGAAAAACCGCAAAGGCGAGGCCTCCACCGGTAAACGCGCCTCGGGCAAGGAAATCGGCCACTCGCTGCTGGTGGCATTACCGGCGCTGGCCCTGCCCTTCGTGATCCGCACCGCGGTGGTTGAAGGGGTCGCGACCGCCACCGAAGTCGCCGCCATCGGCGTGGCCTACACCTTTGTCGTCGGCTTGCTGTGCTACCGCTGCTTTGACTGGCGCCGGCTGTATCCGATCCTGGTCAGCACCGCCTCGCTGTCCGGCGCGATCCTGATCATCATCGGCAGCGCCACCGCCATGGCCTGGGCATTGACCCAGTCAGGCTTCTCCCACCAGTTGGCGCAGGTGATGTCGACGGTGCCGGGTGGCGCGATGGGCTTCCTGATCATCTCCGCCGTGGCGTTCATCCTCCTGGGCAGTTTTCTGGAAGGCATCCCGGCCATCGTGCTGTTCGGACCGCTGCTGTTTCCGATTGCCAAGGCCATGGGCATCAACGACGTGCATTACGCCATGGTCGCGATCTTCGCCATGGGCCTGGGTTTGTTCGCGCCACCGTTTGGCGTGGGTTTCTACGCCGCCTGCGCCATCGCCAAGGTCGACCCCAGCGGCGCCATGCGTCGGGTCTGGCCGTATCTCGGCGCACTCGTTGTCGCCCTGGGCGTGCTGATCGCCGTGCCCTGGATTTCCATCGGTTTCCTGCCCAACGCCTGAATCACTTTTTGACTGTCAGCACTCCAATACGAGGTTTCTCATGAATTTCTCCACACTCGAAGCCGGCACCGCCACCGAACGCCGACTGGTCATCGACAAGCAACGCACCATCTCGTTTCTGGGCGAGGACTTGCGCATCTACGCCACGCCCCGGTTGGTGGATGACATCGAACAGACCTGCCTTGATTACCTGCTCACCTTCCTCGATGAGGGCGAAAACACCGTCGGTGCGGCCGTCGACATCCGCCACGTCGGGGCCACGTTGCTGGGCATGTCGGTCAGCATCGTCGCCACGGTGACCCGGATCGAGGGTCGCAGCATCACCTTCAACGTCGAAGTGCGCGATGACGTCGAACTGGTGGCCACGGCGGCGCATACCCGGGTGGTGGTGAACATCGCCAAACTGCGCAGCCGCGTTCAGGCCAAGGCCGAAGCGGCCGCCGCAGGAGACGTCGAAGACGGCGTGCTCAGCCCTTCCCAATTCGCCGCGTCGCGCTGAGCAAGGGACGAAGTCATGATCACGCTGCACGAACGCAACGGCTTGCCGAACCTTGCGGCCGAGGATGCGCTACCGATTGTCGATGCTCACCACCACTTGTGGGACCTGGGCAACGGTCGTTATCCCTGGCTGCAGGACGACTATCACGAGGATTTTTTCCTCGGCGACTATCACAGCCTGTGCCGTGATTTCTTGCCGGAAAACTTTCTCGCCCTGACCGAAAGACAACGGTTGGTGGGAACGGTGCATGTCGAGGCCGAACGTGCTCGCGATGAGCAAGTCGCCGAGACACGCTGGCTGGAACAGGTGAATGCCCGTTACGGCTTCCCGAATGCCATCGTTGCCCACGCCTGGTTCGACCGTGAGGACAGCGCGGACATTCTCGCGGCTCAGGCCGCCAGGCCACTGGTGAAAGGCATACGCTCCAAACCGGTGACTTCGGCATCGCCTGACGTGTCGATTGCCGGCGCCAAGGGCACCATGCAGGACCCGAAATGGCTGGAAGGCTTTTCGCGCCTGGCTGACCACGATCTGTCATGGGACCTGCGCGTGCCGCCGTGGCACTTGGTCGAGGCCGCCGAAGTGGCGGCGATGTTTCCGCAGATCCAGATCGCCCTCAATCACACCGGTTTCGCCTGGGATCGCAGCCCGCACGGCATGACCCGCTGGCGCAAGGGCCTGGAAGCACTGGCCTTGCAACCCAACGTGCACATCAAGCTGTCGGAGTTCGGGCTGAAAGACTCGCCCTGGAACTACGACGACAATCGAATCGTGGTGCTGACGGCGCTGGAGATCTTCGGCCCCGAACGTTGCATGTTCGCCAGCAATTTCCCGGTCGCCGGATTGCGCGCGTCCTACGACACGATTGCCGATGGCGTGGCCGCGATGCTCGCACCACTGGGGCGTGCCGTGCAGGAAGCGGTGTTCGCCAGCAATGCACAACGCTTTTATCGTCTGGAGGAACAGCATGGATAACCCCTCCGTGATCGACTGGCGCGCGCGCTTTCTGGCCAGCGGCGAGGATGCGGACTTACCCATCGTCGACGCTCATCAGCATTATTTCGACATCGAACAGCATTACTACCCGTGGCTGAACGACCGTCCGTTGCGACCGTTTCGTTATGGAGATTACTCGTCGATCTGCCGCAACTTTCTGCCTGAGGACTATCGCCGGCTGACGGGCAAGCATCGCATCGTGCAGACCGTCGTTATCGAGGGTGAATGGGACCCTGCGACCCCCGCCGACGAGGTGAGGTTTGTCGAGTCACTGGCACAAAATGAACCGACGTTGGCGGCGATGGTGGCGCAGGTTTGGCTTGATCGTGAAGACGCATCGGACCTCTTGCGCCTGTACGGCGATCATCCGTTGGTACGCGGCGTGCGCCACAAACCGGCGGTCACCAGCCTTGAAGCCTGGCGCGAAGATTTCGTCGCGCCCGGCTCTATGCGTGACCCTCGTTGGCGCGAGGGCTATGCGCAACTGGCTGAAAACGGTCTGCATTTCGAGTTGCAGGCGCCCTGGTGGCATCTGGCGGAAGCGGCCGAGCTGGCCAGGGACTTTCCCGACGTGACCATCGTGGTCAATCACACGGCGCTGCCGGCGGATCGTTCGGAAGCAGGGTTGGCGGGCTGGCGTGAAAACCTCGCGTTGCTGGCACGGGAGCCGAACGTGGCCCTGAAGATTTCCGGCATTTGCATCCCCGGCAAGGCCTGGCCCGTCGAGTCGAACCGCGTGGTGGTGAACGACGCGATTTCGATTGTCGATGTCAGTCGCTGTGCGTTTGCCAGCAATTACCCGGTCGACGGCGTCGTGAACGGCATGAGCGAGATCTTCGACGGCTTCAAAACGATTGTCAGCGACCGCTCCCTGACGGATCGGCTCGCCCTGTTTCATGACAACGCCCGACGCATTTACCGGCTCACTTGACCCTCATTTGAACAGCCCTTCAGGAGTTCCCATGTTTGAAGTTTCAGGCCACAACTACATCGCTGGCGCTCGTTCGGCTAAAGGCTCGAGCACCTTGCAAAGCCACGACGCCAGTACCGGCGAAGCACTGCCGTATCGCTTCCATCAGGCGACCGTGGATGAAGTGAATGCGGCCGCAGAAGCGGCGGCCACGGCTTACCCGATCTTTCGCAATCTTTCATCCGCCCGACGCGCTCAGTTTTTGGAGGCGATTGCCACTGAGCTTGAGGCGCTGGACGACGCGTTCATCGCCCTGGTGTGCCGGGAAACTGCCCTGCCCGCCGGCCGTATTCAAGGTGAGCGGGCACGCACCAGCGGGCAGATGCGCCTATTCGCCACGATGCTGCGTCGCGGCGATTTCTACGGCGCCCGCATCGATCGTGCGCTACCCGACCGTCAACCGTTGCCCCGCCCTGACCTGCGCCAGTACCGCACTGGGCTCGGCCCGGTCGCCGTGTTCGGGGCCAGCAACTTCCCGCTGGCCTTCTCGACCGCTGGCGGCGACACCGCCTCTGCCCTCGCCGCGGGCTGCCCGGTGGTGTTCAAGGCCCACAGCGGTCACATGGCAACCGCCGATTACGTCGCCGATGCGATCACTCGCGCGGCCAGAAAAACCGGAATGCCTGATGGCGTGTTCAGCATGCTCTACGGCAGCGTCGGTGAAGCATTGGTCAAGCATCCGGCGATTCAGGCGGTGGGGTTCACCGGGTCATTGCGTGGCGGTCGGGCCTTGTGTGACATGGCGGCGGCCCGTCCTCAACCGATTCCGGTGTTCGCCGAGATGAGCAGCATCAACCCGGTCTTGTTGATGCCAGAAGCACTCAAGGCGCGCGGTGACAAGATCGCTGCCGAGCTGAGCGCTTCCGTGGTGTTGGGTGCGGGTCAGTTCTGCACCAATCCCGGTTTGGTTTTGGGCATTCGTTCGCCAGAGTTCACTGCCTTCCTCGAACGTTTTGCCGGTTTGATGGGGGAGCAATCGGCGCAAACGATGCTCAATGTCGGCGCGCTGAAAAGCTATTGCCACGGTCTGGACAATCTTCACGCACACCCCGGCATGACGCACCTGGCCGGCGCCGCACAACAGGGCAATCAGGCGCAGCCGCAAGTGTTCAAGGCCGATGTCAGCCTGCTGATTCATGGTGATGAGTTGCTTCAGGAAGAGGTCTTCGGCCCGACCACCATTGTGGTGGAGGTCGCCGATCACGCCGAATTGCTCCAGGCACTGCACGGTTTGCGCGGCCAGTTGACCGCCACGCTGATCGTCGAAGATTCGGATCTCAGCACCTTGAACGAAGTGCTGGCCCTGCTGGAACAGAAAGTCGGGCGCGTGCTGTTCAACGGTTATCCAACCGGCGTGGAAGTCTGCGATGCCATGGTTCATGGCGGACCGTACCCGGCCACTTCGGATGCTCGCGGAACATCGGTCGGAACGTTGGCGATTGATCGTTTCCTGCGTCCCGTTTGTTATCAGAACTGCCCCGACAGCTTGCTGCCGGACGCCCTGAAGAGCGCCAACCCGCTGGGCATTGCCCGACTGGTTGACGGTGTCAGCAGCCGTGATGCGCTGTAAGTCACCGAACTAACACCCACCGTTAATAACAACTCCGTCGCCTATCGAAAAATAGGCGCCGGACACGCTCGCCTCCAAAAACGCTGTAACCCACAACAACAAAAACAGAGGAAGTCTCATGCACGTTCAACTTCACCCGAAACACCGCTTTTGCAAATTGATGCTGGCCGTGACCGCCGCCGTGATGATCAACACCGCAGGCGCTCAACTGGCCGTTGCCGAAACCACTCCCGCCGCGACGACAGCCCCTATGCAATGTGTCACTGAAGCCACACCGCGCTACACCAAAACCCCCACCGGTTACCTCATGGTGCTGCGCATGGGCGACAACGCGTTCAAGGAACTGACCAAACTGGCCATCGCCGAAAAGATCCCCAGCGCGTCCATCAGCGGCATCGGCTTCGGTAACGTGAAGTTCGGCTTCTGGAACAAGGACAAAAAAGACTTCGACGCCAAGACCTTGAACAGTGTCGAGATGGCCAGCGTCACCGGCTCGGTGGCCTGGAAGAACGACCAGCCTTCGATTCATATGCACGGCGTCGCCGGTGACGCCACGTTTCAAGCGTACGGCGGCCACATCCTCGACTTCGAAGTCACCACCGGCTCGATGGAAATCACTGTGATCGTGCACCAGCGTCGTCTGGAACGCGGGATTGACCCGTGCATCGGCGCCAACGTGTTGGGTATTTAAGCCAGGCGAATAACGCTCCCGCAGGCATCGAACGTTGCCGGCACCCGCTACTGCGGGAGCCACCCTCCCAAATTCAAACTACAAAAATAAAGGGGCGATTCAGATGAGCAAGAAGAAAACGGCGGTGACGTTTGCATTGAGTGCCATTGCACTCAGCACCCAGGCGCACGCCGACTTCCTGAGTGACAGCAAAGCCACTCTTGGGATGAGAAATTTCTACTTCAATAACGACAACCGCGACGGCACCGCCGCGCCTTCGAAAACCGAAGAGTGGGCGCAGGGCTTCATGCTCGATTACAAGTCGGGCTACACCGATGGCACGGTTGGTTTTGGCGTAGACGCATTGGGCCTGATGGGGATTACGCTGGACAGCGGCAAGGGACGGCACGTCGGCAGCTCGATGATTCCTTCAGAGAGTGATAACCGCGCTGTCGATGAATGGAGCCGGTTGGGGTTGACTGGCAAGGTCAAAGTCTCGAAAACCGAACTGCGCCTGGGCACGCAGATGCCCAAACTTCCAATCCTCGTCTCCAACGACGGCCGTCTGCTGCCGCAGACCTTCGAAGGTGGCCAGATCACGTCAGGCGAGTTCAAGGACTTGACCCTCACGGGAGGCCGAATCGAACACGCAACAGGACGGGGCTCAAGCGATCAAACGGGGTTGGCCGCCACGGGCGGCACCCGCGAAAGCAACGCGTTCGACTTCGCCGGCGGCGACTGGAAAATCACCAAGGACCTGACCGCCCAGTATTACTACGCCAACCTCGACAACTACTACACCCAGCAGTTTTTCGGCCTGATCCACACACTGGCGATCGCGGAAGGTCAATCGCTGAAAACCGATTTGCGCTACTTCAAGACCGATTCATCCGGTGAAAACAGCTCGGGCACTTCAGGCTACAAAATCAGCGGCTACACCCAAGGCAATGATGGCGAGATCGACAATCGAACCTGGAGCGCCGCGCTGATTTACACGGTGGGTGGCCATGGCCTCACAGCGGGCTATCAAAGCGTTTCCAGCGGCAGCAACTTCACGCAGCTCAATCAGGGCGGCCTGGCCAACAAGGGGGCCGGCGGCTCCAGCGTTTACCTGTACACCGACCGTCTGATTCAAACCTTCACCCGCGCGGGGGAACGCACAGCCTTCGGTCAATACGCCTATGACTTTGCCGCCATGGGGGTGCCCGGACTGAAAGCGTCGGTCATGTACCTCAGCGGCGACGATATCAAGACCACCTCAGGCGATACCCAGAAGGAATGGGAGCGGGACATTGCGCTGGACTACGTGATTCAGTCCGGTTCGCTTAAAGGTGTCGGGTTCGGATGGCGTAACGGCAAGTCCAACAGCGAGGCGTCCCGTGACCAGGACCAGAATCGCTTGATCGTGAGCTACAGCATCCCGCTGCTGTAGGAGCAAAGCTCGCGATGGCGTCGGCACACGCAACATCAAGGTGACGGACATTCCGCCTTCGCGAGCAAGCCCGCTCCCACATTGGACCTCCGGTGAACGCAGAACTTGTGATCAACTTAGTTCCCTGTGGGAGTGAGCTTGCTCCTACGGCGCGCATCATAAAAATGACAATTAACTGTCATTTACCTGAACAAGTTCTAACTTCAATAACCGGATCCGACGCTTTTCCATTCAATTGCACTTTAATCAAGTATTGAAGGTTGACTTCACCCACCTGCCTGAGTAAATTGCCCGGGCCGGTTTCACAGGCCTTTTTTCAACTCACAAAAGAATCCAATGGACACAGCATCTAGTCGCTGCCGGGTGACTGCGAATTCGCAGGCTCTGGCACATAACCCAGAACATGACGGGACTCGACTTTACGGTCGGGTGAGCTGCGCTAGAGCTTGATGCTCCACCGTAACTTGCCTCGCCGGCGTCAGTCCGGTCCAGAGGTATGTTATGAACTTCAAATCCACCGTAATGCCCGGCGTACGCGCGTTTGCCTCGACCATGCGGGTCAAGCTCTGCCGTGAGCGTCCTGCCACAGCCCAGGCCAGCGCACTGTTTACCAGCCCTTCCTCCCCTGCCAAGGCGCAACTGCGTGCCAACTGGCGCGTCTGCCCGATGACGGGTCAGCTTCAGCAACGCTGGAGCCTCGACGATAGCCAGGAACCACCGAGTCGGCGCATCGCGCGCCTGTTCCAGCAGGTCGGCCTGATGTTCGGCCTGTTCCTCGGGACGCGCACTTTCAATTGAGCTGAAGGCACTTTAAAAGCCTTTCCTTAACGTTTTCCTTATCAAGGAATTCGGTAACTTCTTATTGCCTGTTAAATAGTGAGTTAGTTATGGACGAAGCCTGTAGACGGTTCGCTGCCCGTCACTTTTCTATCGACGGACAGCGAACATCAACTATTAAAAACGCAACTATCAGAATCGATCGCTTATTGGCGGCTCGGCATACGTGCGCTCGTCTTTAATTAGCTGAGGTGCCTGTGTGTCGTGCCGCGAGCTGGCGGCAGGAGCACAGTAATGACCCTTGTAAAAACCGCAAAGAAAACCGCCCAAGGCGCCAGCAACGACAACGCCAAGCTGTCGATGCGCGCCGCCCGGGAAGCGCAGAACGGCCTGGCCGTCACGCTGACCAACCTCAACGCCACCACTGACGGCCTGACCGAACTCGAAGCCCAGGGCCGCCTCGCACGCAACGGTCACAACGAAGTGGCCCACGACAAGCCGCCTCACGCCCTCATCCAACTGCTCAAAGCCCTGAATAATCCCTTCATCTATGTGCTGCTGACCCTGGCCGGCATCAGTTTCTTCACTGACTACTGGCTGCCGATCAGCAACGGTGAAGCGGATGACGCCGACCTGACCAAGGTCATCATTATCATGACCATGGTCAGCCTCAGCAGCCTGCTGCGGTTCTGGCAGGAATACCGCTCGGCCAAGTCCGCCGAAGCCCTCAAGGCGATGGTGCGCACCACCGCTACCGTGCTGCGCCGCGAGCACAAGGATGGCAAATCGGTGTTGCGTGAAGTGCCGATGCGCGATCTGGTGGCCGGCGATATCGTTCAGTTGAGCGCTGGCGACATGATCCCGGCCGACATCCGCCTGATCGAATCCCGCGACCTGTTTATCAGCCAGGCTGTGCTGACCGGTGAAGCCTTGCCGGTCGAGAAGTACGACACCCTGGCCAATGTGGCTCAAAAGTCCGCCACCAGCACCGCGCCAGATCAGTCGAACCTGCTGGACCTGCCGAACATTTGTTTCATGGGCACCAACGTGGTCAGCGGCACGGCCAAGGCTGTGGTGGTGGCTACCGGGGCTCGGACTTACTTCGGCTCACTGGCCAAAGCCATCGTCGGCTCGCGGGTGCAAACCGCGTTCGACCGTGGAGTGAACAGCGTCAGTTGGTTGCTGATCCGCTTCATGCTGGTGATGGTACCGATTGTGTTCCTGCTCAACGGCTTCTCCAAGGGTGACTGGGGCGATGCGTTCCTGTTTGCCCTGGCCGTTGCCGTTGGCCTGACCCCGGAAATGCTGCCGATGATCGTCAGCGCCAACCTGGCCAAAGGCGCCATGGCCATGGCCAAGCGAAAAGTGGTGGTCAAGCGCCTCAATGCGATCCAGAACTTCGGTTCGATGGACGTGCTGTGCACCGACAAGACTGGCACCCTGACCCAGGACAAGATCATCCTCGAGCACCACGTCGACAGCCACGGCCGGCGCGACGATTCGATCCTCGAACTGGCGTGGCTCAACAGCCATCACCAGAGTGGTCTGAAGAATCTGATGGACCAAGCCGTGGTGCAATTCGCCAACGCCAATCCAACGTTCCGTGTGCCGTTCGCCTACAGCAAAGTCGACGAATTGCCGTTCGACTTCGTCCGTCGGCGCCTGTCGATCATCGTCAAGGACAGCCGCGACGATCACCTGATGGTGTGCAAGGGCGCGGTCGAGGAAATGCTCAGCATCGCCAGCCACATCAATGAAAGCGGCCAGGTGGTCGCGCTGGATGCACAGCGACGCAAAGACTTGCTGGCCCTGGCCAACGAGTACAACGAGGACGGTTTCAGGGTACTGCTGGTTGCCACCCGCGAAATCCCGAAAACCCAAAGCAAAAACCAGTACAAAACCGCCGATGAGCGCGACCTGGTGATTCGCGGCTTCCTGACCTTCCTCGATCCGCCAAAGGAAACTGCCGGCCCGGCCATCGCCGCACTGCGCGACATGGGCGTGACGGTCAAGGTGCTGACCGGCGACAACGCCGTGGTCACTTGCAAGATCTGCCGTGAAGTCGGCCTCGATCCAGGCACGCCGCTGCTCGGCCAAGACATCGAGCGCATGGACGACACCACCCTCAAGCTGCAGGTCGAAGAACACACAGTGTTCGCCAAGCTGACACCGCTGCAAAAATCCCGGGTGCTCAAGGCGCTGCAAGGCAACGGTCACACCGTGGGTTTCCTCGGCGACGGCATCAACGACGCCCCGGCGCTGCGCGATGCCGACGTCGGGATCTCGGTGGACAGCGGCACGGACATCGCCAAGGAATCGGCGGACATCATCCTCCTGGAAAAGAGCCTGATGGTGCTCGAAGAAGGCGTGCTCAAGGGCCGCGAAACCTTCGGCAATATCATGAAGTACCTGAACATGACCGCCAGCTCCAACTTCGGCAACGTGTTCTCGGTGCTGGTGGCCAGTGCGTTCATTCCATTTTTGCCGATGCTGTCGATCCACCTGCTGCTGCAAAACCTCATGTACGACATCTCTCAGCTGGCGTTGCCGTGGGACAAGATGGACAAGGAGTTCCTGCGCAAACCGCGCAAGTGGGATGCGAAGAACATCGGTCGCTTCATGCTGTGGATCGGGCCGACCTCGTCGATCTTCGACATCACCACGTTTGCCCTGATGTGGTACGTGTTCGCCGCCAACAGCGTGGAAATGCAGAGCCTGTTCCAGTCTGGCTGGTTCATCGAAGGATTGCTGTCGCAGACGTTGGTGGTGCACATGCTGCGCACCCAGAAAATTCCGTTCTTCCAGAGCACGGCTGCATTGCCGGTGATCCTCGCGACCGGCGTAGTGATCTGCCTGGGCATCTACATCCCGTTCTCACCGCTGGGCACGCTGGTCGGCCTGGTGCCGTTGCCATGGGAATACTTCCCTTGGCTGGTGGGGACTTTGCTCAGCTACTGCGTGGTGGCGCAGACCATGAAGACGATCTACATCCGCCGGTTCAAGCAGTGGTTTTGATGGCGTAAGACAAGCCCAAATGGATTGAACACCGCCATCCATGTGGGAGCGGGCTTGCTCGCGAATACGGTATGACATTCGGCATTGATGCTGACTGACCCACCGCTTTCGCGAGCAAGCCCGCTCCCACAGGGTTTGGTGTTCAGCAATTCGATCAATGCAACACGAAATAAAGGAGAGTTCTCATGTCGGGAACAACTCTACTGATCAACCTCGCGGGCGCCATTGCATTGTTGCTGTGGGGCACGCACATGATTTCTTCGGCGCTGTTGCGCGGCTTCGGCACGCCACTGCGCCACTGGATGGGCCGGCACCTTAACCACCGCTGGCTGGCCCTGCTCGCGGGCATCGGCATCACCGGCGTCTTGCAAAGCAGCACCGCCGTCAGCCTGATGGCCACCTCGTTCACCGCCGCCGGCACCCTGGGCCTGGCCCCGGCGCTGGCGGTGATGCTCGGCGCCAACATCGGTTCGACCCTGGTGGTGCAGTTGCTCAGCGCTGACATTTCGATCCTTACACCCATCGTTTTACTGACCGGCCTGACCGTCTTCCGGCTGCGGGATGACTCGCGTTTCGAGAGTGTCGGCTGTGCATTGATCGGCCTGGGGCTGATGCTGATGGCCCTGCATATGCTCAGCTCGACACTGGCCGACGTGGAAGGCACGCCCGTGTTCCAGCTGATCATGCAAAGTCTCGACGGCGACCTGCTGATTGCGCTGCTGGTAGCGCTGATCCTTACCTGGCTCTGCCATTCGAGCGTGGCCGTGGTGCTGCTGATCGTGTCCCTGGCCGCCACCGGAATGCTCTCGGCAACGACCATCGTCGCGCTGGTGCTCGGGGTGAACATTGGCGGTGCGTTACCGTCGGTGATCAATGCCGGCTCGAACGTCGGCCGGCGCCTACCCCTCGGCAATCTGCTGGTGCGGGCCTTGGGCGCGGCGGTGGTGTTGCCCTTGGCCGGGTGGCTGGCATCACTGAATCTCGATCTGGCGGCGCTGGTGGTTTACCTGCACACCGGCTTCAACCTTTTGCTGGCGCTGGTGTTCATCGGTTTCACCGAGCCCATGGCCAGACTGCTGACTCGCCTGTTGCCGGAGCCGGCGCAGGATGTCGATCCGGGCATGCCGCGCTACCTTGACGAAGCCGGGCTGGAGGTGGCCAACATCGGCCTGTCCAACGCCGCCCGCGAAGCCCTGCGCATCGCCGACATGCTCTCGGCCATGCTTGAGCGCACGCTGCAACTGTTCCATACCTCGGCGCCGGCCTGTGCCGATGAGGTGCGGCGCATCGATCAATCCACGGACCTGTTGAGCGCGGCGATTCGCGCCTATCTGGCGGACATTGGTCAGGAAGGCATCAGCGACAGCGATGCCGATCGCGCCCAGGAAATCCTCACGTTTGTGATCAACCTGGAACACGCCGCGGACATTCTTTCCAGCAGCCTCACGCAGTTGGCCATGCGCCGCTTGCGCCGCGGTGAACACTTTTCGGTGTTCGAGTTGCGCAACATTGCGCCGTTGCACGAGACGCTGCTGGAAAGCCTGAGCCTGGCGATCACCGTGTTCCTGCGCGAAGACATTGCCACCGCGCACCAGTTGATCAGCCGCAAGGAGAGCGTCCGGCGACTCGAAGCCGACGCCAGCCGTCAGCACTTTCGCAAACTGCAGGAGGACAGAAACACCTGGGCTGAATCCGGCGACATCTTTCAGCGCGTGCTGCGTGACTATCGTCGGGTACACCACCACATTGCCGCCCTCGCCTATCCGCTGCTGGAACGGGCGGGTGAGCCGTTGGGCGATGATCGGGCCAAGGAGGCCTCGCTATGCGCGTCCTGATGTGTGCCGGCCGCCATTACGCCGACAGCCGCCAATGCCGCCGCGTGCTCGACGCCTTCCAGCGCCTGCACCCGGTGCAGGTGCTGATCCATGGCGGCAATCAATACCTGGGCGCCGACATCGAGGAATGGGCCCGTGAACACAGCGCCGACATCGTGCGCTACCCGCCCAACTGGCAACGCCACGGCAAACTGGCCGAACGCCTGCGCAACCACTTCATGCTGCACGACAGCCGCCCCGACGTGATCATCGCCCTGCCCGGCGGTGACGACACTGAAGAACTGGTCGCACAGGCTCGGGGGAAGGGTTTGCAAACGTTATCGGTAGAGGATTGGGGCTAAGTCCAGGATCTATCAGTAAAAGAGGAACCCTGCGGGAGCGAGCAAGCCCGCTCCCACATTGGGCCTCGGGTGGCCGCAAAATTTGTGGTCAACCTCGATCCCGATCAATGCCTGGTCTTGCGCTCCAGCAAACGCACGCCAAGTGACAACGGATAACACAGCGCAAAGTAGATCGCACCCACCAGGATGTAGATTTCCAGGGGCATGAAGTACACAGAACTCAAGTCCTGAGCCCGCAACATCAGGTCCGGCGCCGCGATCAGCGAGGCCACCGAGGTGTCCTTCAACAGCGAGATTGCAACGTTGCCGATCGGCGCGAGCACGATGCGAATGGCCTGTGGCAACACGACCCAACGCAACACCTTGAGGTGGGGCATGCCAATCGCTTTCGCGGCTTCGACTTGCCCCTTGGGTACCGCCTCCAGACCCGAGCGGTAAATTTCCGACAGGTAGGCCGCGGCATTTAACCCCAAACCAATCATCGCCGCTTGAAACGAGCTGAACTGCACGCCGATTTCGGTCAGGCTGAAGTAGACGATGAACAGTTGCACCAGCGCCGGGGTACCGCGAAACACCTCGATGTAGATCAGCGCCGCACGGCGCAATGGCCGGCTGCGAGACAGTCGTGCCAGCGCCACCAGTAAACCGACGACCAGGCCGATCACCAGCGCCCCGAACGCCAACTGGAGTGTGGCCCAGGCCGCGGCCAGCAATTCGACATGGGTTGCTTCCCACAACTCGCCATAGCCCATATCAGTTCTCCTTGACGACTTTGAGACGGCGTTCGGTACGCGCCGCCCAGTGGGAAAGTACCAGGCTCAACACCAGGTAGATGGTCGCCAACAGGAAGTAAATCAGGTTGGTCTGGTAGGTTTCGCTGACCAGCATTTTCGCCTTGAAGGTCAGCTCCGGCACCGCCGCCGCCGAGGCCAGGGAAGTGTCTTTGAGCAGGCCGATGGCGAAGTTGGCCATCCCCGGAATCGCGACCTTGAACGCCTGGGGCAGCACGATGATGCGCATCGCCAGGGAGCGGGTCATGCCGATGGAATATGCCGCTTCACTTTGTCCGCGATCGATGGTGCGGATGCTCGAACGGAACACTTCTGAAAGAATCGCCGCACCGTTCAGACCAAAACCGATAATCGCCGCACCGATGGCCGGCAAGGTGATGCCAATGTAGGTCAGCCCGAAGTACAGAATGAACAGCTGGGTGAGGATTGGTATGTTGCGAAACACCTCCAGGTACGCACTGGCAATCAGGCTCAATACTCGGCTGCGCGAGAGTCGCATCAACGCCAGGCAAAACCCCAGTAGCGTCGCGACCACAAACGCGGCAGCCGTCAGACCGACAGTCGTCAGTGCACCGATGCCCAGCACATTCAAAAAGTACGGGAGCATTTCGATGGCTTTGTTCAGTGCAATGGAATCGAACATCGATCAGTGCTCCTGCACAGCGCGGATAAAGGAGCGGGTGCGTTCGATCTGGCTCTCGCGGAAAATCTGCCGAGGCGGCCCCTGTTCGACAATGTTGCCGTCGGCCATGAAAATCACCTGATCGGAGACGCTTTCGGCGAAGTGCATTTCATGGGTCACGATAATCATCGTCATGCCCTCCTCCGCCAGTTTGCGCATGACCGTCAGCACTTCACCCACCAGTTCCGGGTCCAGCGCCGAAGTGGCCTCGTCGAACAACATCAGCTTGGGCTGCATCGCCAGCGCCCGGGCGATGGCGATCCGTTGCTGTTGCCCGCCCGAGAGCTGTTCCGGGTACACGTCACGTTTGGCAAACATCCCCACCTTGTTCAGCAGGTCCTCGGCGAGTTCCACCGCTTCGGCGCGGCTGCGTTGTTGCACCTTGAGCGGGCCGAGGATGATGTTGTCCAGTACCGAGAGGTGCGGAAACAAGTTGAAGCGCTGGAACACCATGCCGATCTCGGTACGCATGCGTGCCAGTTCCTTGTCGCTCATGGGCACTTTTCGAGTGCCCACCAGACGCTGGCCGATCAGTTCGTTATCGATGTAAATGTCGCCTTTGGTCGGTTCTTCCAGGTAGTTGACGCAGCGCAACAAGGTGGTCTTGCCCGACCCGCTGGGGCCGATGAGCGAGATCTTCTGACCCTGCTGCACGTTGAGGTCGATACCTTTGAGAACGTCCAGGCTGCCGAAGGACTTGTAGAGCCCTTCGATGCGCACCAGTGGGGTTGATTCAGCCATGAGCTATATCCTCGACTCAGGCAAAGGCCTGACTGAAATCTCGCGGTTGATGCTTGAACGGCCCGATGAGGTTGCCCTGCTCGTCCCGGTCGACACCGATGCGCGGGTCCTTGGCCGGAGGCACGAGGTAATCGGGGTTCTTGATCCCGTATTTGGCGAGGATCGGTTTGATCTGGTCCGTGGCTTTGAGCCAGCGCAGGCCTTGATTGATGCCGTCGAACAGATCCTGGTGCTGCGGATGGACGCCCCAGATCGCCTCGAACTTGGCGGTCAGGCTGGGGAATTTTTCATCGTAGGACATCGGGATCTGTTTGAGTTTGAGGCTCGGGTCCTGAAGGATCATGTAGTCGATGGTCGGGGCATCCAGCACGGCAAAATCCAGGCGACCGGCACGCACATCGCGCAGGCAGGAGTCGGTGTTGTCGTAGAGTTTGACCTCCTTCACGCCGTCGATTTTCTTCATGTCCGGGATGGTGAAATAGCCGGTGATGGCGCCGATGGTGCGGCCCTTCACGTCGTTCACGGTGATGACGGTATCGAACGGCTCATTGTCGCGCATGATCACGTAGGCGCCGGTGTAAAACACTGGGTCGGTCAACAGCAGGATTTTGGAGCGCATCGGGTTCCAGGCGAAGTTGCCACCGAACCAATCGGCGCGCCCTGATCTCACGGCTTCCACCACCGCCGGGAAACCCATGGTCAGCACATCGAGCTTGAGCTCGAGACGGTCGGCGATGATTTTCAGCAATTCCAGATCGGTGCCGACGGGTACGCCTTCGCGCAACGCCCCCAGGGGCATGTCGCCCAGGCACGCCGCGGTCAGGTAGCCCTCGCGCACGGTCTTGATCGGTTTCCCGGCCGCGAAGGCGAAGGACATCGGGCCCATTGCGCTTGCCGCCAATGCCGCTAACGAACCGTAGCCAGTGGCCTTGAGGAGACCGCGTCGGGAAAAACCTTGGGAATCAAACTTGAAGTCGGACATAGATCACCTATGGGCAAATTGTTGTTTTGACCGGTACAAGCCTTAAAACTCAATCGCCGTCCGTGGCTGGATTTCCCTGTGTTCTATGACCGTGTCGACAAGCCCGCCAGAATGTCGATGGCGTTGACGTGGGGCTTGTTGACCTGCTGGCGACGGCGCTTGAGCACCAGGTACGCAGCGGAAACCACGCCGAGACTGACGAGGCTGGCGAGGAACTGCGTACGCAAGGAATCCTGGAACGCCATGGCGACCAAAACACCCGCAATCACTGCCACCACAGCATAGGACAGCCACGGGAACAGCCACATTTTCAGGGTCAGTCGGGCCGGCGCCGTGGCTTCTACCTGACGGCGAACCTTGATCTGCGCCAGCGCCACCGCCAGGTACACGAACAGCATCACCGCACCGGAGGCGTTGACCAGAAACAGGAACACGCCTTCCGGAGAAATGATCGCCGCCATGATCGCGATATAGCCGATCACGCTGCTCAGCAGCACGGCAGCCCTTGGCACTTTACGGCCGGTGAGGGTCGACAGTTTCGCCGGTGCATCGCCGCGCTGACTGAGGCCGAACAGAATCCGCGAAGACACGTACAATCCGGAGTTCAGCGCCGAGAGCACGGCCACCAGCACCACTACTTGCATGATCATCGCCGCGCCAGGAATGTGCATGACTTCAAGCGCCGCCACGAACGGCGAGTGACCGGCAACAATCTGCCCCCAGGGCACCACGCAAACGATCAGGAAAATCGAGCCGACATAGAACGTGATGACCCGGAAAATCACCGAACGGGTCATGTTCGCCACGTTCTTCGAGGGATCGTCGGATTCAGCGGCGGCGATGGTCGCGATTTCCGCACCGCCCACGGCAAAGATCACCGTCGGCACACCGGCCAGAATCGCACTCACCCCGTAAGGCATGAACCCGCGGTCATTCACCAGGTTGCCCAACAGGTCGCTGGTGCTCGGGGCGAAACCGAAGAGGTAGGCGCCGACCACGAAGATAAAGACGATGATCGCGAACACTTTCAATGACGCGAACCAGTATTCAAATTCACCGTAGGACTTCACCGACAGGCAATTGATGGCGGTCATGATCGCCAACAGGCTCAAACCGATGATCCACGCCGGTAATGGTATCCATTGCTGGAGAATGTTGGCGCCCACCACGGCTTCCACCGCCACCACGATCACCCAGAAATACCAGTACAACCAGCCACTGGTGAATCCGACCCAATTGCCCAGGCCAATGCGTGCGTATTCGGTAAAGGAGCCGACGCCGGGCAAGGCCACGGCCATTTCGCCGAGCATGCGCATGACCAGCATCACCACGATGCCGGCAGCGAGATAACTCAGAAACGCCGCCGGTCCAATCGCCTGAATCGTTGCACTACTGCCGACAAACAAGCCTGCACCAATGATCCCGCCGAGGGAAATCATGGTGATATGGCGCTGGCGCAAGGCCCCGCTGAGGCGTTGTTGACCGGGTTTTGTATCGGTTGGGTGGGCGTGGTTCATTGGATGACCTCCGCTTTATTGGGTGGGGTCGATCGACCGGATAATTTCATCGAAGACTTTGCACGAGGGGGACAACACACCGGATACTCTGTGCCGCCCGCGGACAGGCTGAACAGTCGGTGGTGCCGGGACGCCGAGGGCGAACCCGGCTGGAGCGTTTCGTTAGTCATGTGCGTACCCGTTGGGCTGAGCATGGCAGCCATTTTCTTATTGTGTTGCATGACAAGCATTACAACTCACACACTAATCACGGTTTTTTAGCTTGTCAATGGGCTTTGTATCGGATAAAAAGCAATACAAATTTGCTTATTGTCTTGCTACAAGCATGACAAGCAGGGATAAAGCACCATGAGTCAATTCGAACAACTGCTGGACGAACTGAAAGCCAACGCGGCTTTGCAGCGCGACAAAGCGGGAACCCTGTACGCCCAATTGGCCGATTCACTGGCTGAGGCGATCGGCAACGGCAAGCTCAAGCCGGGTGAGCGCCTGCCGCCTCATCGCGAGTTCGCCAGTGCGCTGGGGGTGAACATCACCACGGTGACCAAAGCCATGGCCGTGTTGCAGCAGAAAGGTCTGGTGGAAAGCCGTCCGGGGCGTGGCACGCAAGTCGCGCAGCCACGGCATCCGGCCGCCCAATTCCAGTCAGCACCGAGCAATGATCCGGGGACCGTCGACCTGAGCGTTAACCGCCCGGCCACCGACGGTTTCAATCGGGTGCTGGCGCAGTTGCTGCCGCGACTTTCCAGCGATCCGCGCTTTGGTGACATGAAGGACTATCACCCGTCCGAAGGCCCGCTTTGGGCCCGTGAGGCCGCCGCGCAATGGTTGCGTCATACCGGCGTCGAGGCTCAGGCCTCGCAAATGCTGATCGTCGAAGGCGCCCAGCATGGCATCGCCAATACCTTGCGCAGCCTGACCAACAGCGGCGATACGGTGCTGGCCGACAGCGTGACCTATCAAGGCATCAATGCCTTGTGCCGCTCGTTGGGTCTGATCCTGGTCGGCGTCGATGCCGACGCTCGCGGCATGTCGCCCGAAGCCTTGCGCCTGGCCTGCGCCGAACATCAGCCACGGCTGTTGTTTCTGGTGCCGTCGATCCATAACCCGACCGCCATTACCCTCGACGCCGAGCGCCGCGAAGAACTGGCCGCGGTGATTCGGCAAACCAACCTGCTGGTCATTGAAGACGACGTGTATCGGCCGCTGCTGGATCAATCGCCGCCCGCTTTCGCGGCACTGATGCCGGAGCGCACGATTTATATTTCCGCCCTGTCCAAATGCATCGCGCCGGGGTTGCGCATGGGGTTTGTCATGGCCCCTCAGCCGCTGGTGCAAGACATCGCCGCCATGCAGCGCATCGACTGCTGGAGCACCTCGCCGCTGACGGCGCTGATCGCCACCCGGTTGATCGAGGACGGTCATGCCGACCAACTGGTCTCGGAACAACGCGAAGAACTGCGGATCCGCCAGGCGCTGCTCGCCACTCACCTTGAAGGTCTGGAATTCCAGCACAGCGCCACTGGCACCCACGCCTGGCTGGTCCTGCCGGAACCCTGGACCGGCTCGCGTTTCGCCCGTCTGTGCCAGGACCGCGGTGTGGTGCTGCTCGCCGGAGGCGCCTTCACCTTGCGTCCGGAGCTCTCACCGCAAGCGGTGCGCATCAACATCTCGGCAGCCCTGTCACGGGAGCAGCTGATCAAAGCCCTGGGGGTTATCAGCCAATTGGCGCGCCAGGGTCATCTCTATATGCACAACCGGATCTGAGGACATGACACAGCCAGTTCATTGCGAAATTGCCGTTATCGGCGCCGGCGTTGTCGGGGTGGCGACCGCCCTCTGGCTACGCCGCCAGGGTTACCAGGTGTTGTTGCTCGAGCGCGACGCGATTGCCTCGGGGGCGTCCTACGGCAATGCCGGCACTCTCGCGCCTTACGGTGTGATGCCGATTGCGCAGCCATCGCTGCTGAAGGCGATTCCGTCGCTGTTGTTTTCGCCGGAGTCGCCCTTCGTCATCAACTGGGCGCGTCTGCCCCGTTTGATGCCTTGGCTGTTGCGGTTTCTCAATGAATGTCGCGCTTCGCGCTGCGAAGCCAACACCCTGGCCCTGACCAAAATACTCGAGCACACCTACAGCGGTTACGCGCCGTTACTGGCCGACTGCCCGCAGGCTGATCAGCATTTGCGTCACAACGGTTGCCTCTATGCCTACGGCACCGAACAAGGTTTTGCCGGCGCCCAAGCGGCCATCGAGTTGCGCCGATCCCTGGGCATCGCGCAACAGGTACTGAGTTCGGCCGAAGTGGACCAATTGGAGCCAGCCCTCGCGGGTAAAACGGTGGCGGGCATTCTGTTCCCGGAGTCGTCCCACATGGATGACCCGCGAGCCTTCATTGAAGCGCTGGCCGCGCCGCTGATTACCGAAGGCGCGTTGCGTCAGGCAACGATCACTGGTGTGCAACGCCAGACCGATGGCCTGCACCTGCGCAGCGCCGAAGGTCAGACCTACCGCGCCGACAGGGTTGTGCTGTGCGGCGGCGCCTGGTCGACGGCGCTGGCACGCCAGGTCGGGGATCACATTCCGCTGGATACCGAGCGCGGTTATCACATCGAATTCGACTTGCAAGACACCTTGCTCAACCGCCCCTGCTGCCCGGTGGAAAGTGCGTTCTACATGACGCCCATGGCCGGCCGCCTGAGGGTGGCGGGCACGGTGGAGCTCGGTTCGATCAACGACCCGGCCAATCCCAAGCGTTTTGAGTATCTGGAACGACACGTGCGCCGCGTCATGGGCCTGACAGAACCGGTCGCGCGCAAATGGCTCGGCTTCCGCCCTTCCCTGCCCGACTCGTTACCGGTCATCGGCCCGTCACCGAATGAACCGCGGCTGATCTACGCCTTCGGTCACCAGCACCTGGGCCTGACGCTGGCCGGGGCAACCGGTCAGTTGGTCGCCGACTGCATCGCCGGCAAGGCCCCCCAATGGCTGGACAGTTTTTCAGTGCAACGCTTCTGAGCGGCGCCATTTCACAGGAGAGCAATTGATGCAAACAATCGAGCGCAAACACACCAACCCACGGATGAGCCAGATCGTTATCCACGGCAACACCGTGTACCTGGCCGGGCAAGTCGGCGAATCGCGCCACAATGTCGCCGACCAGACCCGCGATGCTCTCGCGAGGGTCGATGCCCTGCTCAAGGAAGCCGGTTCGACCCGTCAACAACTGCTGCAAACCACCATCTGGCTCGCCGACATGGCGGACTTCGAGGCGATGAATGCCGTGTGGGATGCCTGGGTACCGGCAGGCCATGCTCCGGCCCGCGCTTGCGGCGAAGCCAAGCTCGCTGATCCGGCGTTATTGGTGGAGATCATCGTGTGTGCAGCGAGGGACTGAGTTTTTTTTCAGAGGCAGGCATTGGACTGATCACGCATCGATAGGGAACTCCTGACGACCGCCACGCATCCTAGACTATGAGGTACTTCCTTTTTTTGCTTCATGCTTTCCGAGGACACCGTCATGCGCCGTCTGATTATCATCTCTTCCCTTTTGCTGTGTTTACCCTTCGGCTCCGCTATGGCCAAAGTGGATGCGGGCGATGTCGCCACGTCAGCCGGGGTTTCCGCATCGCTGTACTCGACCTTCAAGGACCACAAACTCATGATTCCGGCCCGGGATGACGCCTCCAGCTTCGTCGCCAGTGGCGGCGCGATTCGTGGTGTTTATCTGGAGTCGTACTTAAAGCAGATTCGTCAGGAACATCCCGGCCTCAACGCCAGCGACGAAGACCTGGCCAGAGCAATCCTCGTCCAGGAAGGCGTAGCTGCAGGTCAATAAAGGCTGAAAAAGTAGCGGTGGGGCTCGCAGCACCCGGATAGCGTTTGCAGCCCTACCTTGCTTCAGCACTCGTGGATAGTCGCGCCCAACCCGCCACCAGTTGCGCGCTGATGCTCACGCCGCCGCACACCACAATCACCACATCATGGGCCTCGGCAATCGCCGGATGGTCCAGGTAGCCAATCGCCAACGAAACGCCGCACGCCGGTTCGACCAACTGACGCAGGTCGTTGGCATAACGCACCACACCCATGATCGCCTCGTCGTCGCTGAGCACGACACATTCATGCGGGAAATCGAGGATGTGCTGCACCGGCCAAGCGGCTACCTGAGCAGCGCCAAGCGAAGTGGCAACGGTGTCGATCCGCGGCAGTCTGACCGGATGCCCGGCAGCGATCGCGGCGGCAAAAGATGCCGCCCCCTGGGTTTCGCAAGCAATGATCCGGCAGTCCATGCGGTCATGGCGAATCAACCCGGTAAGAATGCCCGCCAGCAAACCACCACCCCCTACCGACGTCACCACGGCATCGACCTGAGGACAATCTTCGAGGATTTCATCGACCATCGTGCTGTGCCCTTCCCACAGCACCGGGTGATCGAAGGCTGGCACGTATTCGGTGTCCGCGCCTTGCGCGAGTTCTTTGGCCCGTAGATTGGCTTCGTCCCAGACCTTGCCATGGACGATCACCTCGGCACCGGTTTTCCTGATCCGTGCGCGGGTGGTTTCCGGCGTGGTGTTCGGCACCACAATGCAGGCTTTCAACCCCAGGCTGGCGGCAGCCACGGCGGTGGCGAACCCGGCATTACCGCCGGAAGGACAGACGACTTTGCGTTTGCCCTGCGCCTTTGCCTGACTGCACAAAAGACCCATGCCGCGCAATTTGAACGAACCGCTGGGTTGCAGGTTTTCCAGCTTGAGCCAGATCCGCCGGGCCGGCGTCGACAGGCCCGGGTGCAGAATCAGCGGCGTTCTGATGTGAAGCATGGGGGTGCTCCTCAAGGGTGAACGGTCCTTATCCAAGCTTAGTTCACCCTGCCCGGAGGCTACCGATTCAGCGATAACGCGGTGCGGCCGTGGAGTTGCCGAACAGGCCTGAAAGCGTCTGGCGCCGGGCTTCGTAGGCGTCCCACTGGTCGCCTTGGTGCAGGCCCGGAATGGTCACCACTTCGCCTTGCGCCAGACCCGTCAGCGCGGCATCGACCATGTCCTGGGCAGACATCACGATCTCTTGCGGCAAGTTTTCCACCGGGTTGCCGGCCTCGCTCCAGAAGTCGGTGGCGGTGGCGCCGGGCAAGACGGCCTGGATCCGAATGCCTTTGTCGGCCAGCTCGCGGTGCATCGATTGGCTCAGGCCGAGGACAAACGCCTTGGTCCCGCCATACACGCCATTGAGAATTTCCGGGGCGATGGCAACGATCGAGGAGATATTGATCACCGTCCCGGTGCCGCGAGCGACGAAGCCTGGCGCCACTGCGTAAGCCAGGCGCATCAACGCGGTCACGTTGAGGGTGATCATGTCTTCCATGTCATCCACCGGGCTGCCGAGCAGCGGCATGACAGCGCCGACCCCGGCGTTGTTGACCAACAGGGTGATACTGGCGTCAGAGCGTAGAATTTCTTCGACCCGCCGCACGTCGGCCTTGTCTTTCAAATCGGCGGTGACCACTTCCACGGCGCGACCGGTTTCGTTACTCAGGTGGTTGGCCAGGGCGTTCAGTTTCGCCTGGCTGCGGGCGACCAGAATCAGGTCGTAACCTTGCCGGGCGAGACGGTCGGCATACACCGCGCCGATGCCCGAAGAAGCGCCAGTGATCAGAGCAGTACCTTTGGATGAGAGAGCCATGTCGATTTCCTTCGCAGTGAGGCGATAACTTCGCCGGGTGTGAACCGTTATAAAGGGTCTAACGCTCGTCTCAAATGACGTTTAAAGTACGTTTTTCGGACATGACCTTTTGAGGACATCTCGATGACTTCCGTGGCGTTTGTAGTATTTGAAGGGTTCCAGTCCATGGCGCTGGCGGCCATGCCGGTGTTCGAGTACGCCAACTTCAGCGCTGGCGAAGCGCTTTATGACGTCAGCGTATTGTCCGAAGACGGCCGCACATTGCGCGCTTCCGGTGGGCTGAGCGTCGGCACCGAGGCCTTTGGTGAGCGGGTGTTCGACACGGTGATTGTGGTGGGTGGCGATGCCATCCTCGAGCAGGCACCCGAGGGCGTGCTGACTTACCTGCGCGACAGCGTTAAAACCGCACGGCGCACGGCGTCGATTTGCTCCGGGGCGTTCGTCCTGGCCCAGGCGGGATTGCTCGACGGACGGCGCGCCACCACCCATTGGGCTTATGCTCGGGAGCTGCAAGCGCGATTTCCGTCGATCAAAGTCGAAGAAGACCGCATCTACGTCGTCGACGGTTCGATCTGGACTTCTGCCGGGATGACCGCCGGCATCGACCTGGCGCTGGCCATGGTGGAAAAGGATTACGGCGCCGCACTGGCCCGTTCCGTGGCGCAGAAACTGGTGATGTACCACCGCCGCGCGGGCGGCCAGTCGCAGCACTCGGCGCTGCTGGAACTGGAAGCGAAATCCGACCGTATTCAAACCGTCCTTGGCTATGCGCGAGAACACCTCACCGAGACGTTGTCGGTGGAGCAACTGGCAGACGTCGCACGCCTCAGCCCTCGGCAGTTCAGCCGGGCCTTCCGGGCAGAAACCGGCCAATCACCGGCCAAAGCCATCGAGAACCTGCGCCTGGAAACGGCACGGCAGATGCTGGAACGCGGGCGACTGACCCTCGATCAGATCGCCGAAGAGTCGGGTTTCAGCGACTGTCGCCGCATGCGCGAAGCCTTCCTTCGGGCGTTCGGACAGCCGCCGCAGGTGATTCGGCGTAATGCCAGGGCCGGGTTGAACGCGTGAGGGGCGCAGGGCCTCTAAACTGAACAGAATCAGCATGAGGTGCTTATGAAAATCTCGGCCAAACTGGCGTTTTTCGCCATTGTTTCCACCCTCGCCTACCTTGGGCTCGCGGTGTGGGGGCTTGGCGGGTTCTCAGCGTTTTTCTCTCATGCACCGCTGGTGGTCATCGTGCTTGCCACGTTGGTAATGGCCATCGCGTCCTTGTTCACCGAGGTCAACCTGAGTTCCGGCGAACGGGAAGACCGGGCCAATCGTTGGGTGCTGCCGGCGTTCGGGGTGATTGGTTTATTGAGCGGGTACCTGCCGGCCTACACCGACCGGATCGATTTCTGGACCTTTGGTGGCGAAGGTGTGCGCTGGCTCGGGGCGTTGCTGTTCATCATCGGCGGCACGTTGCGCCTGTGGCCGGTATTTGTGCTGGGCAAGCGTTTCAGTGGGCTGGTGGCGATTCAGCCGGGGCACACGCTGGTCACCGACGGGATTTATCGCACCTTGCGCAACCCCAGTTATCTGGGGCTGATGATCACTGCCGTGGGCTGGGCACTGGCTTTTCGCTCCGGCGTTGGCCTGTTGCTGGCCGCGCTGACGCTAATCCCGCTAATCGCCCGCATTCACGCCGAAGAAGCGCTGTTAAGGACGCAGTTCGGCAGCGAATACGAGGCTTACTGCGCCCGCAGTTGGCGGTTGATTCCCGGGGTTTACTGAAACAACACAACCCCAATGTGGGAGCGAGCCTGCTCGCGATAGCGATCTTTCAGTCACATCAATGCTGATTGTGCTGACGCTATCGCGAGCAGGCTCCCACATTAGATTTGTTGCAGGCGGATGAGACCGTCGGCGTCTGTTCGGGCTTCGACCGAGTCGTAGCTGGCCAATGTAGCGTGCGGGGTCTGGAGCGGATGGTCGTGGGTCGCGGTCACCACGATCAAGCCTGCGCCCGCCGCCTCGGCGGCGAGGATGCCTACGGTGGCGTCTTCGAAAATCAGGCAATCGGCCGGTTCAACGCCCAAGCGCTTGGCCGCCAGTCGATAGCCCGCCGGATCAGGCTTTCCGGCACTGACGTCTTCGGCAGTGACCATCACCGAAGGCTCTGGAATACCCGCCGCCGCCATCCGCCGCAACGCCAATGCCTTCGGCGCCGAGGTGACGATCGCCCACTGGTTGGCGGGCAGCGACTTCAGGAAACTCGCCGCGCCAGGCACTTCGATGATCCCCTCGACATCCTCGATTTCCGCCTCGGTGATGAACGCCGCTTCAGCTTCGGCATCCACCCCGGGCAAGGCCAGACGATTGATGGTGTCGATGGCGCGAACGCCATGGATGGTGGGCAGAAATGAATCGACATCGACGCCGTGGCGCAAGGCCCAGGTCGCCCAGATCCGTTCGGCAGCGGCGATGGAGTTGAGGACGGTGCCGTCCATATCAAACAGAAAAGCGCGATACGGGGTGTTGAAGACAGATTCTTGAGCAGACAAGGGGGAGCTTCCTCTCGCAAGTGCCAGGCGGGTTCGCCGAACAATGTAGCATTTGCGAGGAGCTGCCGAACGCGGCTCGAGCCTTCGGCAACTCCTGCAGAGGATGTCCTTGCTAAGCGGAACGCGGTGCTTCAACAGGCGGGGTGCCGTCGTGAAACATCGTTTTCAGTTGAGCACGCAGTTCCGGTGAGTCGGTGTGCTTGTGAACACTGACCGCATGCTGTGCGGCGGCCTCGAGCAGTTCGTTTTCAGAGTCTGCGGACAGTGCGACCGAGCATTTGGCATCACTTGGAAACTCGCGGCAGTCGATGTATTTACGCGCCATGATCTTCTCCTCCCTACGACGAAAGGCAGGCCGTGGCCTGCGTGAACGATCACTCGACGCGCCAACCCAGACATCAAACACGATTGCAGGTCGCACCGAGTGTGCCGACTCTTGAAGTATAGGCCCGCCATAAGGCGCATCGTCACAGGTTGTAGTGGTTTGGTTCTACAGGGTACTTTTCGACTTCAAGGCGACTTCCACGCAGTCCAGCAACTGCCCGAGCGCCCACGGTTTCTTGATGAATGCCACCGAATGCCTGACCCCGGAGCTTTCCGGCGTTTCAAAACCGGACATGATCATGATCGGTTTTTCGGGCCAGCGGTCGCCAAACAGATTGGCCAGGTCCGCGCCGTTGAGTTTGCCTGGCATGGTGATGTCCGTGAGCAACAAACCCACCTGTTGTGCATGCAATTCCAGATATTCCGATGCAGCGTCTGCGCTCACATGCGGTTCAACCACAAACCCTTCCTCCTGAAGAATTTCGCAGAGAAACTCCAGGATCAACGGGTCGTCCTCAACCACAAGAATCAACCCGCCAGTGAGATGTTCGCCCGCCGCCGATATTGGTCTCATGACTGTGCCACTCCCTGATTGCCAAAATGATTTCGCGGGCTCAAATCCGCTACCTATCAGGTATGAGCAGCGGACTTCGCGGAAATTCATTTTTGATACAACCGGGCGATGAATCAGGCGCCTATACAGCGCTGTATAGGCGCCTGCAAACCAGGGTGCGGCCTTGCAGGAGGGGATTTTGATCAGTACGACGGCGCGTCTTTTTTCATGGTGTCCTTGGACATCGCGTCCTTCTTCATTCCATCCTTGCTCATGGCGTCCTTGGACATGGTGTCTTTCTTCATCGCGTCCTTACTCATGGAGTCCTTGGACATGGCGTCCTTTTTCATCGTGTCTTTCTGCATGGCGTCTTTGGACATTGAATCCTTGCTCATGCTGTCGTTGCTCATGCCGTTAGTGGTTGTTGCATCGGCGGCAAACACGCTGGCGGCACCAAACGCCAGGCACATGGACAGTACGGTGGTCGCTAACTTTTTCATGATGGAACTCCTTGAAGCACAGGTTGCGAATGAGCGCAGCGGGCGCTGCGCAGTGAAGTGGCCAGGCGCCATCAGCTGCCACCGAACCAGTTGTAGCCCTGGTCTTCCCAGTAGCCACCCGGATAGGTGTTGGTGACGAAAAGCGCCTGAATATGTTTGGGATTCTTGTAGCCCAGCTTGGTAGGCATGCGCAGCTTCATCGGGAAGCCGTACTGGCGAGGCAGCACCGCGCCGTCATAGGTCAGCGTCAACAAGGTTTGCGAATGCAGTGCGGTGGCCATGTCGATGCTGGTGTAGTAGTCGTCCGCGCATTTGAAGCCGACATATTTGGCATCCGTGTCGGCACCGACTCGCTTCAGGAAGTCGCTGAACCGCACGCCGCCCCACCGCCCTATTGCGCTCCAGCCTTCGACGCAGATGTGTCGGGTAATCTGCTCGGTCTGGGCCATGGCGCGCAGTTCTTCGAGCCGCCAGCTGCGCTTGTCGGCGACCATGCCGGTCACTTCCAGTCGATAACTCTCTTCCTCCACCGTCGGCGCCTCGTCGATGCCGTAAAAGGCATTGAACGGAAATGGCCGGGTGATCATTGACTCGGGATAAGTCGGTGCCAGAGCGTTGGGATTGAACAGCCAGCCCTGCACCCGATCGTTGAAGCGGGACATGGAGGACAACGCGGTTTCGACGCTCTCGTTGTCGGTAAGGTTGCAGCCGGACAACATGGCCACGCCGCCGAGGGTCAGGCCACGCAACAGGAACGAGCGTCGTGAGCGGTCCTCGATCTGCGGGGCGAGAATCTTTCTGGCGTCTGTCAGGATGGACGACTCGTCCAGGCCTGAGCCTTGATTGCGCTTTTTCATACGACCTCCTTGCGACCGACAATCATGGCCCACAACGTTTTGGGAACCAGTGCGACCATCACCAGGTGAACCGCGACAAAGGCCACCAACAGCGACATCGCGATGAAGTGCACGTGCCGCGCGCCTTCGTAACCGCCCAGCAGTTCACGCAACAGCGGAAACTGGACGGACTTCCACAACACCAGCCCGGAAATCACCAGCAGCGTGATGTCGACCATCACGAACAGGTACGCCACCCGTTGCACCTGGTTGTAATGACTCAGATCGGCATGCCCCAATCGGCCCCGCAATGCCGCCCACAGGTCATGCAGGACACCTTTAGGCGAAACCGGGAAAAAGCGCCGTTTCAGACGACCGCTGACGAGGTTGATGATCAGGTAGACAAGGCCATTGATGGCCAGGAACCACATCGCCGCGAAATGCCATTGCAATGCGCCGCCGAGCCAGCCACCCAAGGTGATCGTTTTGGGAAAACTGAAATCGTACAGCGGGGAAGCGTTATAGATTCGCCAACCGCTGGTCACCATGACCAGCACCGCAAGGGCGTTCAGCCAATGGGTCAGCCGTAGCCAGCGGGGATGGCTGCTGACTGTGGGTGAAGCAGGTAACTGCGACATGATGGGCTCCCGGCGGTTGATCGTTGGAGCCGATTATGCAAGCCGACAGATCGCCAAATCCTCACGTAAAGTTAAATTAAACGTGATAACTCTCGGTGCCATGCAGCGGTCCTTGCACTGCAATTGTGGTTAAAATGCCGCCCCAACAAATTGCTGGCCCTGCCCGATGAACGCTGACGCCCTCTCCACCCTCCACGACCATTTACTGACGGCCCTGGCCACTGCCCCCGCCGAAACCCGCCGGCTGTTCCACGGCCGTGGCCGGTGCTGGCCGGGGCTGGAGCAATTGACCGTCGACTGGTTGCAGGGCGTGGTGCTGGTGTCGCTGTTCAAGGAACCTGAAGCGTCGCAGCTGGAAGCGTTGAAACACAAGCTGATGGACCTCATGCAATCGCCGGCGTGGACGCAATCCGGCGCGCATACGCTCTTGCTGCAACATCGCTACCTGCTGCAAAGCACCACCGAGTGGCTGTTGGGGGACGCGATCGACGAGATGACGATCACCGAGGGTGGCCTGCATTACCGGGTGGACCTGGGCCGCAAACAGAACACCGGCCTGTTCCTCGACATGCGTTACGGCCGCGATTGGGTGCGGGCCAACGCCCAGGGCAAGCGCGTGCTGAATCTGTTCGCCTACACCTGCGGGTTCTCGGTAGCGGCCATCGAAGGGGGGGCGACGCACGTGGTCAATCTGGACATGTCCAGCCCGGCCCTGAGCCGTGGTCGCGACAATCACCGGCTCAACGGCCACGACCTGAGCAAGGTGACGTTCCTCGGTCATGACCTGTTCAAATCCTGGGGCAAGGTGATCGGCAAGGGCCCTTACGACCTGGTGATCATCGACCCGCCGTCGTTTCAGAAAGGCAGTTTTCTGCTGACCAAGGACTACCAGCGCGTGCTGCGCCGACTGCCGGAATTGCTCAGCCCTCAGGGCACGGTGCTGGCGTGCATGAACGATCCGGCGTTTGGCGCGGACTTCCTCATCGACGGCGTCACCCGCGAAGCCCCGAGCCTGCGGTTCGAGCAACGGCTGGACAATCCGCCGGAATTTCCCGATGCCGATGTTGAATGCGGGTTGAAGGCGTTGGTGTTTCGGCAGTAAGTCCGAGTCGTCCCCTTCGCGAGCAAGCCCGCTCCCACACTGGTTCTGTGTCGTTCACAAATCCCCTGTGGGAGCGGGCTTGCTCGCGAAGAGGGCCTGAAAACCGATCAATCTCTCTCAGATGTACCCAGTCAACGCGGCTGCAACACCAACGCAAACAACTCACCATGCCCATTCACATTGAGCTTGTGATAGAGATTGCGCCGGTGCACCTTCACCGTCTCCGGGGAAATGCCCATCTGCTGGGCGATGGCCTTGCTTGAGAAGCCCTGAAGAATCAGGCGCGCCGTTTCGATTTCCCGCACTGACAGGCGCGCGTCGAAGCGATCCAGCAGGGTCGCCAGATCTCCGGCCACCGCCTCGGTGGCCGGTCCTTCCGGGGGCATCAATTGCAGGTGACGGCGCATCGCCGCCAGCACCCAATCGCGCACGCAAAGCAGGCGGCCCTGTTCCTCAAGCGTGAATCGCGTCGAGCGTCCCAACGACAAACCGAGCACGGCGCCCTCGACGTTGACCATGAACTGCAACTCGTCGCCGCCCACCACGCTGCGGAAGTAGCTCAGGTAGTACTCGCTCTGCTGGAACTGGTCGGGGGCCACCGATTCGAGACTGTGCAAGCCGTCGGCGATGCCGGCACAAGCGGCCTGATAAAACGGATCGAGCAGGTACATGCCGGCGCTGTAGTCCGCCAGTTCTTCATGCTCGGCAGCACCGCCCTTTGAGTCGAAATCGATCAGCAGGCGCGGCACCCGCCCGGCCCGCATAACCGCAACCAACGCGTTGTCCATCGGCACCAGCAGCCGCAGCGTGTCGACCAGCGCACGCCAGAACCCGTCCTGGCCCAAGGCACCAAAGACCCGCGCCAGCCCCTGGTGCACCGGCAACTCTTTCAACAACGCGTCCACGCCCTACCCCTTTCGAGTAACCCATGATGGGAATGGGTGAGTCCACTCCCGACCGATACGCTGCAAGCACCTGATCATCACCGGCCTGCAGCAGGCCAGGAGTGCCGCATCATGAGTCGTCACCGCTCGCATTTCAATCTTGGACTGGGCGCCTGTCTGTCGGTCTCGCTATCGGCGGTTGCCGCCGACGGCCCGACGGTTCACGTCTACAACTGGTATGACTACATAGGTCCCACGACCCTGCAGGATTTCAAGCGTGACACCGGGATCGCACCGGTCTACGACACCTTCGACAGCGCCGAAGTGCTGGAGGGCAAATTGCTCACCAGCCGCAGCGGATACGACGTGGTGGTGGCCAGCAACTTCAGCTTGCCGACCCTGATCAAGGCCGGCGCCCTTGCACCTCTACCCCACGCTCAGATGCCCGACTTCAAAAACATGGACGCTGACCTGCTGGCGAAACTGGCCCACAACGATCCGGGCAACCAGTACGCCGTGCCGTATCTGTGGGGCACCAACGGCATCGGCTACAACATCGACAAGGTCCGCGCCGCGCTGGGCGACAAGGCGCCGGTGGATTCCTGGGACCTGGTGTTCAACGAAGCGAACCTGGCCAAGCTCGGTCAGTGTGGCGTGGCCATGCTCGACTCGCCGGCCGAGATGCTGCCGGTCGCCCTGCACTACCTCGGTCTGCCACCCAACAGCACCAACCCCGAAGACTACAAAAAGGCCGAGGCTCTGCTGCTCAAGCTGCGCCCGCACATTGCCTACTTCAACTCGTCCAAGTTCATCAGCGACCTGGCCAACGGCAACATCTGCGTGGCGGTGGGTTGGTCTGGCGCGATGCTGGAAGCCAAGAACACTGCCGAGCAGGCGAACAACGGCGTGAAGATCGCCTACAGCTTGCCGAAGGAAGGCGCGCCGGTGTGGTTCGACACCCTGGTATTGCTCAAGGACGCGCCGCACCCGGAACAGGGTTTGGCCTTCATCGACTACCTGATGCGCCCTGAAGTCATCGCGCCGGTCAGTGATCACCTCTCCTACCCCAACGGCAACCGCAGCGCGACGCCGCTGGTGGCCGAAGCGACCCGCAACAATCCGGCCGTGTATCCGTCCGCCGAAGCCATGGCCACGTTATTCACCCTTCAGCCTCTGCCGCCCGCCACCGAGCGCGTGCGCACGCGGATCTGGAGCAAAGTCAAAAACGGCCAGTAACTCCAGATACCCGTCAGCCAAACGCAATCCAATGTGGGAGCGGCGGTGCGGCGATCCGACTTGCTCGCGAAGGCGGAGTGTCAGTCGACCTCATCTTGCCTGATACACCGCTTTCGCGAGCAAGCCCGCTCCCACAGATTCCGCGCCCAACCTGGCCCACTTTTTCTGCCATGAGATGAGAGAAACGATGAAACCACGTGCCCGCGACCTGAACATCCAGTTCGGCCAACTGCAACCCGGTCCGCTCAACGCCATCACCGATGTGCCCGGCGTCCGGGTCGGCCACAGCAATGTGCGAGGACGCACGGCGAACGGCCGCGACATCCTGACCGGCGTCACCGTGATCGAACCGCGTGCCGGTTCCACCAGCCTGCAACCATGCTTTGCCGGCGTCCATGTGCTCAACGGTAACGGCGATGCGACCGGTCTTGAGTGGATTCGCGAAGCAGGCCTTTTGACCAGCCCGATCGCCTTCACCAACACCCACAGCCTGGGTGTGGTGCGCGATGCGCTGGTGACGCTGGATCGCCAGAACCAGCCCGATGACGGGCGACTCTACTGGAACATGCCAGTGGTGCTGGAAACCTTTGACGGTCTGCTCAACGACATCAACGGTTTCCATGTGAAGCCAGAACATGTGGACGAAGCCCTGCGCACGGCGGTGGGTGGTCCGGTGATCGAAGGCGCCGTCGGCGGCGGCAGCGGCATGATCTGCCACGAATTCAAGGGCGGAATCGGCACCGCTTCGCGGCGTCTGAACAGTGCTCAGGGCGGCTGGACCGTCGGCGCCATCGTCCAGGCCAACCATGGCATCCGCAACGAACTGCGCGTCGATGGCTACCCGGTCGGGCGTTACATGGAAAAGGCCGACTCGCCGTTCCTCAAGGCGTCCTTGCCGCATCCGGGCATGGGCTCGATTGTCGTCTGCCTGGCCACCGATGCGCCGTTGCTGCCGCACCAGTGCACGCGCCTCGCGCAGCGCGCCAGCCTCGGCCTGGCCCGCACCGGCGGCGGCAATGAAGACCACAGCGGAGACATCTTCATCGCCTTCGCCACCGGCAACCAGCACGTGCCGCCGGCTGCTTACGAGAGCAAGCGTGCGCCGACCACCGACAACCTGAGCATGGTCAACAACGACCACATCAGCGAGTTGTTCCTGGCCGCCACCGAAGCGGTGGAGGAAGCGATCATCAATGCCTTGCTGGCCTCCGACACCGCCGAAGGCAATGGCCATGCAGTGCCGGGACTGGACGCCGGGACGCTGCTCAACGCCTTGCGCCGGGCCGGGTGGCCAGGGGATTCGACTAGCGGTACTTGAGCGCCAACCCCCAACTTTCTACGATGATTCTACGCAGCCGCTTGTTGACTCAAGCCGTTGCGTAAGTGGTGAGTGAAATGAACCCCTACCAAGCTCACCACTTGTTTCATGCGCATCTTGAGCCTCGAGGGCTCTTCTTCCTCCCCATCAAAGAGCTTTGAGGCTCTTTTTTATCTGCACGATTTCCAGACAAGAAAAAGCCCGGCATTTGGCCGGGCTTTGCGCTATCTAAAAGACAACAAAAATCCCCTGTGGGAGCTAATGCTGTTCACTTAAGACATTCTTCAGTTGAGCTAGAGCCTGTGGGAGCGGGCTTGCTCGCGAAGGCGGCGGGCCAGTCGATATTGATGTTGAATGATCAAACGCCTTCGCGAGCAAGCC
>NZ_JAHBDP010000099.1:0-41298 GCF_019956495.1 Pseudomonas sp. BF-B-26
CGAAGAGGGTGTGTCAGCTACATTCATGTTGACTGACACGCCCTCTTCGCGAGCAAGCCCGCTCCCACATTGGTTCGGTGTGAGGGTGTTAAGGGGTATCTGGCTGATTCGCCGGATGCGCCTTGATGAATGCCGGATGCGTCGCCGCCAACGCCGCCACTCGACGAATCCGCGGGTACGCCTCAAGTGAAATGCTGAAGCGCTCGGCCGCGTACAGCTGCGGAATCAGGTAAACATCCGCCAGCCCAGGCGTCGGACCAAAGCAATAACCCTCATCGCCGATCAACTGCTCCACCGTCGCCAATCCCTGGCTGATCCAGTGCCCGATCCACTCCACCACTTGCGGTTCATCGTGCCCCAACTGCCGCAGCTTGTTGAGTACGCTGACGTTATGCAGTGGATGCACATCGCAACCAATCACCGCCGCCACACCACGCTCATGGGCGCGAGCGGCGAAGTCTTTGGAGAGCAGCGGCACCTGTGGATAACGTTCCTCCAGGTATTCAATGATCGCCGGCGACTGGATCAGCAGTTCGCCTTCATCGGTGCGCAAGGCCGGCACCCGGCCTTGCGGATTGATGCCGAGATACGGCGGCTGTCGATGTTCGCCACCTGGCGGCGCGATCAGGTTGATCGGCAGCGCCTGGTAGTCCAGTCCCTTGAGCGCCAACGCAATACGCACCCGAAAGGACGAAGTCGAACGGTAGTAGGTATAGAGTTCCATGACCCGATCCTCTTACTGTGCCGGCAGCACTTTGCCGCGGCACTCGCCGAAACCGATGGAGGCAAAACCCTCGCGGTTGCAACGGGCACGCAGGATGATTTCGTCGCCGTCCTCAAGGAATTTACGCACCTCGCCAGACGCCAGTTCGATCGGCTTTTTACCGCCCTCGGTGATTTCCAGCAGGCTGCCGAACTGACCGTTCTCCGGTCCCGACAACGTACCCGAACCGAACAGGTCACCGGCCTGCAACTGGCAGCCGTTGACGCTGTGGTGCGCGACCATTTGCGCCACGGTCCAGTACATGTGTTGGGTATTGCTGAGGGTCAGGCGATGGGCCGGCAGGTTTTGTTCGCGCAGGCCTTCGGTGAGCAGCAGCACTTCCAGTTCGATGTCGAAGGCGCCAGCGGCTTGATCGCGTTTGTCGAACAGGTACGGCAGTGGCTGTGGATCGCCTTCCGGACGTGCCGGCTGAGCGCGACGGAACGGCTCCAGCGCTTCAGCAGTTACCACCCAAGGCGAGATGCTGGTGATGAAACTCTTCGACAGGAACGGCCCCAGCGGCTGGTATTCCCAAGCCTGGATGTCCCGCGCCGACCAGTCGTTGAGCAGGCAGAAACCGGCGATGTGATCGGCCGCGTCACCGATGGCGATCGAGTCGCCCATGTCGTTGCCCTGACCGATCCAGATGCCCAGCTCCAGCTCATAGTCCAGACGTGCGCACGGACCAAACGTCGGCTCGGTCTGGCCGGCTGGCAGCGTCTGGCCTTTCGGACGGCGAACCTCGGTGCCCGATGGGCGAATGGTCGAAGCGCGGCCGTGATAACCGATCGGCACGTACTTGTAGTTCGGCAGCAACGGGTTGTCCGGGCGGAACAGTTTGCCGACATTCTGCGCGTGCTCGATGCCGACGTAGAAGTCGGTGTAGTCGTTGATCTTCGCCGGCAGGTGCATCTGGCACTCCGCCGCAAGCGGCAGCAGTTTTGCGCCTTGGGCTTCGATCTTGCCGCGCTGGGTGCTGCCTTCCTTGAACAACTCGATCATGCGTTGACGCAGCGCGACACGAGCCTCGCGACCCAGCTCGAAAAATGCATTCAACTGGCCGCCACGGGTGGCTTCAACGGCGGTCCGCGCAGCACCGTCGTCGAACAGCCCGGCATCGAGTGCCGCTCCCAGATCAAAGATATGGTCGCCGATCGCCACGCCACTGCGCGGCGCGCCGCCCTTCACGCTGAACACGCCCAACGGCAGATTTTGCAGCGGAAAATCCGCGTGGCCGTTGGCGGAGGCAACCCAGCTACGAGTGATGGAAGTCTGAGTCATGGGTTATCTCCGGGTCGGGTCGAAAGTGGCGGGCAGCGTGGCCCAGCAGGCATCGTAGTTGTTTTGCAGTTGCGGGCAATCCAGGGCGAAGCGGCTCGGGCGCAGCACCTGGCTGGTCTCGAACATGAAAGCCATGGTGTTGTCGATTTTCGCTGGTGCGAGTTCGGCGTTGATCGCCTTGGTGCAGGTTTCGCCATCCGGGCCGTGGGCGCTCATGCAGCTGTGCAAGGACGCGCCGCCGGGCACGAAGCCTTCGGCCTTGGCGTCGTACTCGCCCTTGATCAGGCCCATGAATTCGTTCATCAGGTTGCGGTGAAACCACGGTGGCCGGAAGGTTTTCTCGGCGACCATCCAGCGTGGCGGGAAGATCACGAAGTCGAGGTTGGCCAGACCGTGGACGCTGGTCGGCGACGTCAGGACGGTGAAGATCGACGGATCCGGGTGGTCGAAACTGACCGTGCCGATGGTGTTGAAACGACGCAGGTCATATTTGTACGGCACGTTGTTGCCGTGCCAGGCGACCACATTCAACGGCGAATGATCGAGCTCACAGCCCCACAACTGGCCGAGGAATTTCTGCACCAGCGTGGTCGGTTGCTTGAGGTTTTCGTAATGCGCGACCGGGGTCAGGAAGTCCCGCGCATTGGCCAGGCCATTGCTGCCGATCGGCCCCAAGTCTGGCAGGCGCAGTGGCGCGCCGTGGTTCTCGGCAATGTAGCCGCGGGCATGCGGATCGAGCAGTTCGACGCGAAATTTCAGGCCGCGTGGCAGCACGGCGATTTCCAGCGGCTCCAGTTCCAGTACGCCCAATTCCGTTGTGATGCGCAGACGTCCCAGCTCCGGTACCAGCAGCAGTTCGCCATCGGCGTTGAAAAACATGCGCTCCATGGAACGGTTGGCGCGGTAGGTATAAATGCTGATCCCGGCCGGTTTTTCCGCGCCGGAGTTGGCAGCCATGCTCACCAGCCCGTCGATGAAATCGGTTGGCTCGCTCGGGATGTCCAACGGGTTCCAACGCAGACGATTGGGGGTCACTTCACCCAACGGGCCGCCGGCCAGTTGCCGATCCAGTTTGACGAACGCCGGGTGATTGGCCGACGGCTGAATACGGTACATCCAGGTGCGCCGCGCTTCACTGCGGGCCATGGTGAACGCGGTGCCGGAGAACAGTTCGGTGTAGAGACCGTAAGGGGCTTTTTGCGGGGAATTCTGGCCGACGGGCAGTGCGCCAGGCAACGCTTCGCTGCTGAATTCGTTGCCGAAGCCGGACTGATAAGCCAGCTCGGGCGCCGTTGAATCGAGGTTCATGGAGCCTCCTGAACAGGGAGTAGGCATGGCCTGTCGCTCCATTCAAGAGGTCTGGGCACGCCCGGGTTATTTTTATCGTAATTCGATTACGCTTAACGTAATTTGATTGGTATTGACCGTCAAGCTATAAAGACGCCCATTCGTCCCGGGATCAGACCGCCTCCATGGAAACGCCGCGCAGCAACGATAAACAGAAAGTCCGCTCGGCCGAGGTCGGCACCGACATCCTCAAGGCCTTGGCCGAGTTATCGCCATCGACGTCACTGTCGCGCCTGGCCGAACACGTACAGATGCCGGCGAGCAAGGTTCACCGCTATCTACAGGCGCTGATCGCCAGCGGTTTTGCTGAACAGAATGCGGCCACCAACCATTACGGTCTGGGCCGCGAAGCCTTGCGCGTCGGTCTCGCCGCACTCAACAGTATGGACGTGCTGAAAGTCGGCGCCCTGCCCCTGGCTGAATTGCGCGATGAGTTGAACGAAACCTGCTTTATAGCGGTGTGGGGCAACCAGGGCGCGACCGTGGTGCACATCGAGCCAGCAGTGCGCGCGGTGACGGTGGTGACGCAATTGGGTTCGGTATTGCCGTTGCTCAGTTCGTCCACAGGGCTGGTGTTCGGCGCCTATCTGCCCAAGCGTGAAACCGTCGAATTGCGCGAGCGGGAACTGCACAGCAGCGCTTCACATACGCTGGCGGACGATCAGGCCTACCAGGCGTTGTGCGAACAGATCCGCGAACGCGGTCTGCATCATGTGCATGGTTTGTTGATGCCGGGCGTGGACGCCTTGTCGGCCCCGGTGTTCAACGCGGTCGGACAGATCGCCGCCGTGCTGACCATCGTCGGTCCGGCTTCGTTGTTCCACGCCGACGAAAACGGCCCGGCGGCGCAGCGGTTGTTGGCTGCGACGCGGGCCGTGAGTTGGCGGATGGGGTATCAGCCGGAGTAATGGCTAACCCGGCAGGATCAATCTGTGATTCGGGCTTTACTGTCCTGAAGCAGGTACGTGGACGTCACCGCAGTGACATAGTCGACGCCCACCGGAACGCCGCTCGCGGTCGACACAATATCAGAGATGTCTTTGATCCGCGTCAGAAGGCCCACTGCCGAAGTGGATGTGCCAACCCCCGAGACGATGCCAATATACAAGAGGATGGTGCTTCTCCAGGCCGAGGCGAGGTAGGCTTTTCCGGCATCTTCATCGCCCAGGCTGTAGGCAACCACACCTTGAACGATCGAGCGCGTGATACGCAGGATGCTGGCCACCAGAGCGACTGGAGGGACAAACAGCGAGATGACATCCACCACCAGTTCTGCGCCGGTCATCACATTACGCCAGAAGATTTCCGCATGCGTGCTCGTCTGATAGTCGACGTCGTAGATAAGCCGCGACACCATGCTGTTGTATTCGAACCTGAAGTGGGTCACAGGGTAACTGTCTTGCAACCTTGGCGTCGGCAAGGCACCTGAAGCATTGCGGCAGTTGTCGACATAACGTTGCACTACGCCTCTGTCCTCCAACCTGACAAGCCCGACAACATGATTGCCCAGTGAGTATCCCTTCAAGCCCTGAGTCAATGACTCAATGGGACGGAATGTCAGGCCATCCGGTGCTTTCGGAATGTAGATCAGGTATTCCAACCTGCCAGCCACGTTGCGCCCAAACGTATAGGCCCCCTCCAACCGTCGCCCTTCGAGCGCCAGCGTATACACGCCTTCGCCTGGCGCGGCACCCGTCAGGAACGGAACCGGATTGTAAGAACGATCATGATCCAGCCCCTCGATCAGCCCCTTGAGCCAATTGAAGTGTTCACCGGAAAGAGAGCCCTGAAGTTTTTGTGTCAATGCTGCCCTGAGCATTTCGTTCTGCACGATCTTGCAGTAAAGCTTCGACTTCAGATCATAAGAAGGCGTTGCCAGAAAATCCTGCTGCAGATACTGCTCATATTTTTCTCCCGGCAATAAGTCGATCAACGCAGTGACGGTGGCCTCATTCAAGCGCCCCAGCGACGAGTTATCCATGGAGCCGAACCACACCGTTCCATCAGCGCGCCAAATCTGCCACTGAATGAACACATTGGTGAGCGTCATATAGTCGTATCCACGCAACTTGACTCTCACCCGATCTGGATCGATTTCCGGATGCGGGCCGGATAGACGCAGATAATCGTTCAGCGCCTTCATGACCAATTTTCGTGAGAAGGCAGCAAACGTTTCAATATGCAGTGGTTCTTTTGATACCTGGTAGATGGCTTTGAAGTCTGTGTTCAGCCTTGTGAAAAGTTCGCGATCTTGTGCCGCAGCCTTTCTGTACCAGTTGGGTGTAACCACCTGTTCTTCGGCAATTTCCCAGTCGACAATGTTATGGATGGCGCCCATCAGCGGTCCGTCTTCCACTCCGCTCGTCCATTTCACCAAAGTGACACCGCCCCACCACCATGGCTGGAGCACCCGCTCCGGCTCGTCATAGGAGAGATAGTCCTTCACGAACTCCGCACGATCCGTGCTGAAAGCCTGCCCGATCAGGAAGTCACTGTTGCGCTGCCCGAAACCCCACGTACCGAACTGTCGCTTCAATGCCGTCAGATCGGGAAACTCATACCATTGCTGGCCCGTCGGTGCACCAGGCGCATAGAGCACATGCATCGAAAGTTCAGGAGTTGTACCTCTGGCACGGTAAACGATCATATTTTTGAAGGGGCGGTAGTAGTGGACAAAAGCAACGCTGTACGCCTCCATTCCAGGATCGCCAAACAGATAGCGCTGCATGATGTCCTGTGCTTTCGGGCTGATATGTTTTTGAAGTATCGCGGCGTAGTTACTGAGTGCAGTCTGTTGACTTAATACTTCCCGCATGGCGTCTTTAACTTGCGGATTGCTGAGGCGATAAGTTCGCTCATTGGCATATTTCAAACGAAGATCAAACTGCCGGATGGCGAATTCGATATTGGAAACTGTCAGTCGTGGATTGTAATGATGCTCTTCAAACTGAATGGTGTATCTCCCGGCAACATCATGCACACCGTACATAAACAGCTGTGTCAGATTTTTACGCTGGACATGCTCGATGTTCCTGGCGCCCATACGTACCCGATGCGTTACCTTCACCCAAACGGTATCCGGATCAACGCGATTGGCATCGCCCTGGGAAATATGTTCTTCGACGACACGCCGCACATACTCCTGGAATGAGGACAGTCCCCCCATCACCTCATGCAATTTCACCTGGCTACTGAGCAACGCCTGTTCCAAAGAGGCAAAAACTTCCTGTTCGGTGGTGGAAGTTTCCTTCAGCCATTGTGGCCTGGCATTCTTCGTCACCAATGCGAGCAGACGTGCGGTGCGGTGCTTGGCATCATCGCCCAATTCGCCCAGACGTTGACTCTGCTCAATCGATTGAATGATGGCGGGCAGATCCGCATCCGGCTCCAGCAAACGGCGAATTCCATGAGCAACTTCATGCCATTGTTTATTCAACAGATTGTCGATGACGATCTGGAAAACTTCGCCATAGATTCTGAAATAACGGATATCGGGAACACTTTTTACCTGTTCAGCGTGCTGCTGTGAAATACCTTTGAGCAACTGCATTCGGCTTTTCGGGTCGCTCAGGCGTAGCTCAAGCGAGCGATGCATTATTGCCGACGTCTGGAACGTTTCCAGCCCGTTTTCAGGGGTATAAAGAATGACCCAGTCATCATTGGCAGGCACAAGCTCATCGATGGTCCGGCCACTTGAATACATGACAAAACAACAAGCCAGCGTTGCAAATCGTCCGTTTTCCAGTTCCACAGAAAGACTGCAAGCCGGCGTCTGGAGATTGCCCCTGATATAAACTTCGCAGCTCTCTTCTACTTCCGACCTCACCCCTTGCATTTGTACTGTTGCTTTCAACTCTTGCCAGAAAAGCGCCGCATACAAGTCCCGCAGATCACTGCGGCGAGAGGCCAGCTTACTACTGTTGACGTCCTTGCCCAGAGGTGTCGTCCAGTATCGTTCCAGACCTAGCGTGTATTTTTGTTCCAGCGTACCCAGCACATCGCCGATCAGCTCCCCTAGAGCAACCACATCCAGACCGTCAACCCGGTCCGATTCATCCACGGAGTTATGCACGTCATAAACGCCGTACTGAGTCACGTCATAAACAGGAGCACGCCCACGGCTCAGACACTCCATGAACACGTCCGTGAACAGACCGGTCGGCTCCTGATTCGCAATGCCTGAACGTCGGGCATTGATGTAAGTCCTGCTGATGAAGACCTCCGGCAACAGCTGCTGAAGTTCCTTCAACAAAACCTCTTGCAGGATTAGTTTAAACGACGGGCTTTTCTTCAGCGCTTCTTCCAGCGCGGTAAAACTTTCAAACACCGGCCCCAGATGCGCCTGTGTCAGCGATACTTCCTGAACACTCATATGCATATTCCATTAATGCACTTTAAAAAATCAGACAACGAACGTTGCCTGAACCAGTGCAATTAACTTAACGTAATCAAAACCAATAAAGACACCCGCCGTCCTTTACAAAACATTAATTACCCAGAACATAAAAACAGGTTAATAATTTTATTAAATAACCATTAACCGCACAAACCCAGCATTCTTGCCCTTGCCACGGCATGCGTCCTGCGCTCAACCCCTAACTTTCCATGAATCCGCCGGACATGTGTTTTAACAGTATGCAATGAGATGAACAACTTATCAGCTATTTGCCGGTTAGAACTTCCCGACGCAATTAACTCAAGCACTTCCAACTCTCTCAGACTCAGTGGGCTTTCATTAGTCTCCCTGTCGGAACATGGCTCGTTATTATCGACAACGTGCAGTTCCGACAAGAGGCTGGGGCAACGTCTGTATAACTGCGTCAACAACTGCGGCAAGTTACAACGGCTCGCCTTCGTTTCGCCCTTTTCGAAAAACTGCCGGGCACTCCCCAGTTCGCCCACCATGAACGCCGCCTCGGCCATTGCCAGCAGAAGCTCGGCTTCCAGGCTGACCATTGCGTTCACTTGTGTATGCTCGAGTAGAGCGGCGAGTCGAGCCAAAGGATTCTCCACCCGTTGCAGTTTGACCTCGGCCAGAATCAACAAATACTCAATCCGCGGAATCAGCTCCAGTGTCGCCGGGGGAGCCTGCCGGGCCTGTGGCCCCCGATAATGTTTGAGCACCCGACTCAACGCCTCACGGGCCAGTTCGGGACGCCCCTGTTGCAACCAGCACTGACTGCTGACCTGCAGCAGAGCACCACGGTAGACCGTGTCCGGAATCTGCCGCTGTTGCATCAATCGCTCGGCATCGCGCAGACGGACGAAGGCTTGGGCGTAGTCGCCCTGATTGGCGGCCAGTTGTGCCTGCCCGAGAAACCCGTACAGCGCACGTTTATCTTGATTGCGAACACAGTCCTCCAACCCGGAGTGAAAAAAATCCGCTGCCTGTTCATCCAGCCCCTGACACAGGGCCAACCGCCCACGACGCAATGCAATTCGTCCCAACAAGGGTGCGGGTCGATCCGAACGCTGACGGAGCAGTTCATCGATATTGCAGAGCAGGCTTTCAGCGCGAGCCGGGGCACCCCGCTGCTCCAGCCATTGCGCATGATCGAGTTCCATCAGGCCTTCGAACACCAGCGAACCTTGTGCCCGCGCCAGGCACAGCGCGTCGCGGTTGTGGGCTTGCGCCACGTCGAGTTCGCCCCTTAGCAATGCCTGTTGCGTCAAACCGGACAAACACATCAAGCGTGCCGTCCAACATTCAGGATCGAGCACGCTCAACGCGTCAAGAAAGTGCGCGCGCGAAGCCTCCATTCGTCCCTGTAAATGCAGCAACCAACCCTGCAGGGCCTGCCAACGTGCAATCAGTTGACGCTCAAGCACCGCCGAGGGTTGAGGCGTGAAATGTGCCAAATGCGCGATACAGGCGGTCGCCTGTTCGAAACGTCCGGCGAACAACAGCGCAGCGGTAATCAATCCGACCAATTGCGGGCTGCCCAGCGTCAGCTCTTCACCTTGCTGCTCATGCAAACGCAACAACAGCACCACCGTTTGCTCCTCGAACAAATGCTCGAAACTGAAGTGCTGCAACAGGCTGACCGCCACTTCGTACTCCTCGGCGAGCAAGGCCTGTTCGAAGGCCGATTTCCAGTCCTGTTCGGTACAGAACCATTGGCAGGCACGCCGATGCCAGGAGCGTCCCGCCGGCCATTGCTCATCGCGCAACAACTGGGTGAACGGGGTGAATATCTGCAGCCAATCGGTGGAGTCCCCCCAAGGTTCGATAAAACAGCCCAGCGTTTGCAAGGTCCGCAAGTACTGAGCGCCCTCTCCGGCCCCGAACAGGTGATCGCACAGCCGGGCATTGAAGCGGGGCAGGTGGGCCAGCACGCGCCAGGCTTCGCTCAACTCAGGCGTCAGCGAGTTGAACAACTCATGCTCCAGGTAATCGAGCAAGGTGTCCGCCCGTCCCAGGGGTTTGTCCTGACGCGACCAGTCGCATTTCTGCAGCAATGCAATCCGCACACCGGCACACCAGCCGCCGGTGCGCAGGATGATCCGACTGGCCACTTTGCCGGCATGCTCCGGTACCCAGGGCTGCACGATCTGCTCGACTTCATTGGCCGTAAAAGCCAGCGAAGTGCTTTCGCACTCGTACAACTCATCGTCGAGCAGCAACCTTGGCCAGTTGCAGGGTGGCCGGCGGCGAGCACCCAGCCACCAGGTCAGCATCGGACTGCTGGTCGCCAGCATGCGATCGAGCAACAGGTCCAGCTCCGGATCAGGCAGGCGGCAATAATCATCCAGAAACAGCCAGGTCGGCGTCTGCAATCGCGCCAGATAGCCCAGTAGCTCCGTTTCACTCGACGTAGCCAGCCCCAGCGTCTCTGCCAGACGCTGACGAAAATCCACCGCGCTCAACACCACGCCAGACAATGGCAACCAGAACACGCGGCACTGCAGCGGGGCTTGCAACAGGCATTCGGCGAGCAGCGCAGTCTTGCCACTGCCGGCCGGCGCGCAGAGTAATTTCACCCGTGCCGTAGAGGCCAGTAACGGCTCGGTCAAGCGAGCCCGTGACAAGTGATGAGTGGACAGACGGGGCAGAAATCCAGGACGGTCCAGACACGGGATCATGGCGGTCATTGCGGCGTGCCTTTTTATAATTGTTCGGCAACCCTAGCCCTCTCTAACCCGCTTGTTGAGAAGTATTCAGCACGCTGATTGGCAGCCATAAAAAAGGCGACCACCCGGTCGCCTTTTGTACTGCCAATGTATCAAAACCCTTACCGAACGCCCTCGGCGCGTAGGGCCGATGGGGTGTAGTCGGCGGCCTTGGCTTCGAAGCCGAATTCGAAACTGTGCTTCTCTTCGTTCTTCATTCCCAGGGCAATGTATCGGCCGGCAATGATGTCGTAGAGCGCTTCGAGGGTGTAGGCCGGAGTCTGGTGATCGTAGTAGTACTGAGCGTGACCCTCGGCGACTCGCCACAGCTGACCGCGACCGTCGTAGTGGTCCGCCAGCGCCACTTGCCAGCTGTCTTCGTCGAGGTACATGTGGCGTTTGGCGTAGATGTGCCGTTCACTCGGTTTGACCGTACCGATCACTTCCCAGACCCGGTGCAACTCATAACGGGTCAAGTCCTGATTGATGTGCCCGGCCTTGACGATGTCGTCGTACTTGAGGCTCGGCGAGTCGAGTTTGTAGCTGTTGTAAGGGATGTACATTTCCTTCTTGCCGACCAGTTTCCAGTCGTAGCGATCCGGTGCGCCGGAGAACATGTCGAAGTTGTCGGACGTGCGCAGGCCGTCAGCCGCAGTACCCGGCCCGTCATAAGCCACTTGCGGTGCGCGACGCACACGACGCTGGCCGGCGTTGTAGATCCACGCCAAGCGCGGTTCTTTCACCTGATCGAGGGTTTCGTGCACCAGCAGCACGTTACCCGCCAGACGTGCCGGGGCCGTCACCGATTGCTTGAAGAAGGTCAGCACGTTGGCGGCTTTTTCCGGGTCAAGGTCCTTCATCAGTTGCGGTACGGCGATCTCTTCCTCGAAGCGGATCGGCGTGTAGCTGCCGTTCGTTTGCGGGGTCACCTGAGTGATGATGCGTCGCAGGTTGCCGCCGTGATAGCGGGTGATGTGGTTCCACAGCACCTCGACGCCGGTCTTCGGAATCGGGAACGCGTAGTAGCGGTTGCCGGTGAAGTTGGCCAGGCCGTTACCGTCGTTGATGCTGTTCACGTTCAGTGCGGAGCGCTTGGCCGACTCGTAAATCTCCGGGGGTAGAGCCACGGTGCGGTGGGTCGGGTAGACCGGGATCTTGTAGGTTTCCGGATAGCGCTTGAACATCGCTACCTGGCCATCCGAGAGCTTGTCCTTGTACTTGTCGACCGTAGCCGCGGTGATGGTGAACAGTGGTTTTTCGCTGGCGAACGGGTCAGCCAGGAAACCTTTGCTGTCGACTGCGCCAGCGTTTTTCGGGATGCCACCGGTCCAGGCCGGGATCGAGCCGTCGGCGTTGCCGGCCTTCTCGGCACCCAGCGGCGTGAGGCTGGTGCCGAGCTTGTTGGCTTCTTCCGGCGAGACCACCGCCATCACGTTGGCAGCCAGCAGACTCAAGGCCAGGGCGCCGCATTGCAGAATCATCTTGCGCATTAAATTCATCCTTCTCAGCCAGATCAGAAGTTCACGCCGAAACTCAGCGCCAGGAAGTCGCGGTCTTCCAGGGTGTTGTAGTCACCGCCGAAGAAATCGGTGTAACTGAGGCTCGCGGTATAGGTGTTGCGGTAGTCGGCATCGACACCGACGCTGACGGCCTTGGCGCCTTCGTTGAACAGACCGTTGGGGCCGTAGCCGGCGACGTCGTGGGACCAGGACAGGTTGGGCTTGAGGTTGATCCCGCCGATCACGTTGGCGTAATCGAGAATTGCCCGGGCGCGGTAGCCCCAGGAGGTCGAGGTGACGAAACCGTCGGTATCGCCGCCAAAACCGTATTGGCCATAGACCGAGTCACGGCCGTAACGCAGCTTGGTTCGCGACTCCAGGCCACCGACGTGCACCACCGCCGCCTCGCCAACCAGGGTCAGCCGCTGGGCACCCAGCACTTGGTCGAAAAAGTGCGTCAGGGTGCTCTGGACCTGGGTCACTTCCTTGCGGCGGTAGCCTTTGTTGTCGGCACCTGGCGTGGTGGCGATAGGCGATGCCGCGCCGCCTGCGATCGGGTTGAGCAAGGCCAGCGTCAGGTCGTTGGTGTTGACTTGCACCGGAGCGTTGGGGCGATAGCTGATCTCGCCGGTCCACGCCGTGCCGGTAGGCAAGGTGGTGGAAAAGCTCGCGCCGTAGAGACGAATGTCTTCCGGGTACTCAAGGTAATACTGGCCACGACCGAGCATCACACTCTGAGCCAGTGCCGACCCGGTGCCGGGCGCGATTCTGTTGGCGGCACCGACGATGGCCGGAATCCGTGCCAGCGTTGTCAGACCGGCAGTGGTGGTGCCGACCGTCGGGGAGCGACTGTGATAGTTCATGAAGTACAGGCCGTACTCGGTATCGTCGCCGAGCCAGCGCAGCGCCGTTCCCCACTGTCCCGAATCGCGGGCATCGCGGTCCCCACCGCGCGGGACGATCACACCTTCCCTGCTGACTTCGAAGCCTTGGCCAAACGCTGCAGCGATCGGTTGCAACGGTGCAATCGCCGGGCTGGCCACCGTGTAATTCTTGTTGCAGCCGTCTGCCACCACGTCGTTGCCGAAGAAGGTGCCGCAGTTGTCGACGACAGTCTGGTCCCACTCCAGTTGATAGAAACCTTCCACCGAGAGTTGGTCGGTCAGGCTTTGGGAGGCGAACAACATGTTCACCGGAATCAGGCCTTCCTTGATTTCGGCGCCAGGACGGCGGAACGCTGAAACGTCGATCGGGTTGATGCTGTTGATCGAGTTGCCGATGAAGGTACTTTCACCCCAACTCACCACCTGCTTGCCGGCGCGCACCGTGCCCGGCAGTTCAGCGATGGAATAGTTGTGATAGACGAAGGCGTCGAGCAGCTGCGCCCCGGAAGACTTGGCGCCTTCTTTACGACCGCTATCACTGATCGGTTTGAACTCGCGATCCTCGTCCTTGAGTTCGAAGTCGTACCAGTACTTGCCTCGCACGAACACCCCGGTGTCGCCGTACTTCAATTCGAGGTCATGAATACCCTTGAAGATCTTGGAGAAGGTTTCGCCCTTCTTGAAGTTCAGCCGCCCGTCATCCCCGGTCGAAGACTGGCCGGTACCGCCGTTGACCGTGCCCACCAGAGACTTGTCGGCATCGCGCATGCCCCAGCTCGCGCCGACGGACAGCGAAGAGTCAAAGGTCCCCTCGATTTCCCCAATGTTGAATGAAACAGCCTGCGCCTGGGCGCAGCAACCCAAGGCAACCGCAGCGGCCAGCGCTTGCGGCGTGAAGATGGCGCGCATTGTTGTTTTTGTCATGCGTCTTCCCCGGTGAGTGACAGAAGGCCCCACCCTACTGCCGCACGTTGGGAGCGATAAGCGCACCAAGGAGGTATTCGCGGTGTACCTCCAAAGGATGAATGCCCGCATGGGACGGGGATTTGCGCGGGTTATGGATGGGCTGGATGGGGGGTTATCAACGCAACGCATGGCGTGTGGGAGGGGTCTGTCAGCACTGTTACTCATGCTGCAACAGTTCATGTCATGAATCGCTATTTTTCCTTTTGGCTCAAAGCCTTATTCTTGCCGGGCTTTCACGGCAAACGGCCGGAAAGCAGGAAGCAATGGCGGTGTCTAGTCCACGCCATTGGTGACAGATTTCAGAGGAGTTGAAGATGTTCGACTCATCGCCCCGTGTTCACTGACGTTGATTTATTGCTCCTTGATCAATCGTCTTACTTTGGCCGCTGCGTTTGCAGCGGCCTTTTTTATGGGGGATGGTTTTGTAGCGATGGCAAAGATTTGCAGAAGTAAAAGTGGTGCAAACTACTTAATCCACTCTAAGTTTCTATTACCTACCTACTTCTCGGAAAGCGACTACATAGATCTGTAATCACGCGAAGCACCCTCGCGATTAAGGTTAAAAACAAGTCAGCCATTCTTTTGCACGCTGACTCTAACCAAATTAATTGCGAGTAATCTGTTCATGAAACCCATTGACTACAACAAATACCGAGCCACTAAAAACATCATCACCCCCGTACGTTTTCTGATCTTCCACTACACAGCCGGCAACTTCTCCAGTTCGATAAATACGCTCACCGGCCCGAATGTCAGCGTCCACTATCTGGTTCCCGACATCACCGATCCGAGCTACTTGAAAGCAGGTTATACCAGGCAGGAAGTCTTCAACCTCGTCGACGAAACCAAGCGGGCGTGGCATGCGGGCGTCAGTGCCTGGGGCAATCGAAGTAATCTGAACGACACGTCCATCGGCGTTGAAATCGTCAACCTTGCAACGTTTAGCCAAGGGGTTTTCAACTTTCCGCCGTATCAGCCGGAACAAATTGCTGCCGTAGAAGAGCTGGCGTTGGACATCCTCGAACGCTACCCGGACATCAGCCCGACCCAGGTTCTGGGGCATTCGGATATTGCGGTTGGCCGCAAGAGTGACCCTGGGCCGAAGTTCCCCTGGCATGCCCTTTACTTGAAAGGGGTGGGTGCCTGGTTCGACGAAGTCACCCGAGACACTTATCTGCAGCAATACAACGAGAGCGGCATTCCAGCCCGAAGCGACTTGCTCAAACTGTTCAAGACTTACGGATACGACGTTTCCGGCGCGTCAACCGAACAAGGCTTCGCACATCTGGTCAGGGCCTTTCAGTTGCACTTTCGCCCGGAAACTTACAACGGGATCATGGATGCGCAAACGGCCGCGAATCTGGCGGCATTGGTTCACAAGTATTTTCCTTGATGACCGCTGCAAACCAGATGTCGGGGCCGGCTATCAAGAACCGGCAAGGTCAAGAACGATGACCTTGCTGGCTTGATTAAATCGAATACTTCTGCAAATTCGCCATCATTTCCTTCAACGCTTCCAGGTTGTCCTGCGGATGCGCCGCACCTTCAAAGTCGCAGATCTGTTGCCAATGCGCCGCCACATCTTCGGGTGAGAACCCAATCCGCGGATCAAACCCCGCGCCCAGGCTTCGTTCCCAGCGCACCTTGCCCATCCAGCCGCCACCGACTTCAAACAGTCCGGAGGTTTCCTGGCAGTTCTCGCTGGCGAGGTACACCACCAGCGGGCTGACCAGTTCCGGTTTGAGTTGTTCGAAGACTTGCGGCGGGATCAGGCCTTCGGTCATGCGCGTGCCGCCAGTAGGCGCGATGGCGTTGACCAGGATGTTGTTCTTGCGGCCTTCGATGGCCAGGGTGCGGGTCAGGCCGTAGAGGCCGAGTTTGGCCATGCCGTAGTTGGACTGGCCGAAGTTGCCGTAGATGCCCGAGGTCGAAGCGGTGAAGATGACGCGGCCATAATTTTGCTCGCGCAAGTGCGGCCAGGCGGCGCGGGTGACTTTGTAGGCGCCTTCGACGTGGACGCGGTAAACCAGATCCCAGTCGCCGTCTTCCATTTTGTGGAAGGTTTTGTCCCGCAGAATCCCGGCGTTGTTGACCACTACATCGACACGACCGAAGGTGTCCAAGGCGTTCTGAACGATTTTGTCGCCGTCGGTGACGGAGTCATGGTTGGCCTCGGCGATGCCACCGGCCTCACGAATTTCCGCCACTACCCGGTCGGCTGCCGAAGCGTTTGCGCCTTCGCCCTGAGCCGAGCCGCCGAGATCGTTGACCAGCACTTTGGCGCCCTGTTTGGCGAACAACAGCGCGTGGGCCCGACCCAGGCCGCCGCCTGCCCCCGTGATGATCACGACTTTATCTTCGAAGCGCACAGACTCATTCATTGGGGGACTCCAGCAGGCCAGGGACAATAAGCTGGAGTGTCAGGCACGACAATGCGGGCCACAATGAACTGAGGTGAGGCTGAATGGTGCGCGATAAGTCAGGGGGATAATCAGGAACAAGCGACCTTGCGCGGCGGTGAAACCAGCTGATCGCGAAACTCCAGGTAATGCTTGAGTACCTGCCCCGGCGCCTCGGTCTGAGGGTAGTGACCAATACCGGGCAACAAGACCGTGTCCGGATTCGGGATCAGTTCCCGATAACGCTTGACCATGTGCGCGCCGGAGATCGGATCGACCTCACCATCGATCACCCGCAACGGCACTTCACCACGCTGCATCGCGCTGACCCAACGCTCGCGCTGAGCACGCCGTTCAGGGATGTAGGCGATCAATTTGTGCATGATCCGTGGCCCGTGATTGCTCTCGATCAGGCTCCAGAAATCGTCCATCTCGCTCTCGGTGGGGCGGCTCTGGGGGCCGAAGACCTGCCGGAAACTCTTCACCAGGCTGTCACGGGAAAAAGCTCGACCGATCATCCAGCCCAAGGGGCTGAGCAGGAGTTTTTGCATCAGTATCGGACGATGGGTTTCAGGAAAGAGGCCGCCATTGAGGAACACACAACTGGCGATATCAATGCGCGCTTCGTAATGCCGGGCCAACAGTTCCTGGGCCACGCTGTCGCCATAATCGTGGGCCAACAGGTGCACCGGCTGCTCGACCTTCACGTGCGCCAGCAAAGCCTGTTGCAGATCGGCCTGCTCCAGCAGGCTGTATTCGTGGTTCACCGGTTTGGCGGAGTCGCCAAAGCCGAGCATGTCGCAGGCAATCACCCGATAGCGCTGGGTCAGCGGTTGCCACAGGAAATGCCAGTCCCAACTGGCGGTCGGGAAGCCATGGATGAGCAACAGTGGCTCACCCTGCCCCGCCGTCCAGTAACGGATGGTCTGGCCACGGAATACGAACGTCTGGCCGCATTTGCGCCAGACACACAGTGGGATCTCGGCGAGAGGCATTAGAGTTTATAACCCGGGTCTTGTTTATCGAGTTTGCGCAGCAGCGCTGGCCAGGCCAGTGCGCCGCCCATCCCTTGAGCACTTTTGGTGACGCCGGCGATCATCGCCTTGGCGCCCGCCAGAATCTGCGGTTCGATGGCGATCAACTCGGCGCCACCGTTCTGCGCCAGCACCTGGATATCGCAGGCCCGCTGGAAGGTGAACATCATCAGGAACGTGTCGGCGATGGTGCCGCCGCAGGTCAGCAGACCGTGGTTGTGCAGCATCAGGAAATTGTTTTCGCCGAGGTCGGCTTGCAGTCGCGCTTTCTCTTCATGGTTAAGCGCAACCCCTTCGTAGGCGTGATAAGCCAGACTGGACAGGACAAATAATGATTGTTGGCTGATCGGCAAAATGCCTTGCTTCTGCGCCGACACGGCGACACCGGCAGCGGTGTGGGTGTGCAGCACGCAGACGACATCGTGACGAACCTCGTGCACCGCGCTGTGGATGGTGTAACCGGCCGGGTTGATCTCGTAAGGGCTGTCCATCAGCTTGTTGCCGGCCTGATCGACCTTGACCAGGCTGGACGCAGTAATCTCGTGAAACATCAGCCCGAACGGGTTAATCAGAAAGTCTTCGGTACCGGGGACCTTGGCCGAGATGTGGGTAAAAATCAGGTCATCCCAGCCATGCAGAGCGACCAGACGATAGCAGGCGGCAAGATCGACGCGGGTCTGCCACTCGGCGGCGCTGACCTGATTTTTGACACTGTGTGGCGGTTGGGCGGGGGCTACGTTCACGGCAAGGAACCTCTAATTTTTATTCTTGGGGTTTCTATTGTTTACCGACGTTACACCAGTCTAGTCACGCCCCGGGGATCGTGTAGTTGCATTGGCAGCCAGCTTGATGGCCTAGCGAGTCAGTACGCCGATGAACGTGGATCCATGTCAAAGTACTGCCGCCAACAAGGGTGCGGCGAACAGATTCAGCAGCCCCGTCAGAACCATGACTAACCCCGCCACCGAGCCCTCTTCACCCCCCACTTCATGTGCTCGACTGACCCCGGCACCGTGAGCACCGACACCGAACAGCGCCCCTCGAGCCAAGGCACTGCGCAGGGGCAACCACTTGAGCAAAATGCCGCCGAGCATAGCCCCGAACACCCCGGTGAACATCACAAACACCGCGGTCAGTTCCGGTACGCCGCCCAGGTCATGGGCCAGCGGCATGGCAAACGGCGTGGTGATCGAACGCGGCACCAGCGACATCGTCACCGAACTGTCCAGCGCCAGCGCCTTGGCCAGCCCGAACGAACTGCCGATGGACGCCGCGCTGCCCGCCAGCATTCCCAGCAACAACGCCGACCAATGCCGCATCAGCATCTGCCGCTGCTGCCAGATCGGTACTGCAAAAGCGACGGTAACCGGCCCCAGCACCAACATCAGCCAATGGGTGTTGCTCGAATATTCGGCATACGCGGTGTGCAGCGGCACAGCGAGTGCCAACAGCAAGGCTGGAACCAGAATCAGTGGCGACAACACATAGCGCCCGGTGCGCCGATAGATCCAGCGACTGAACAGATAGGCCAGCAGCGTGAAGGCCAGCCAGAACATCGGCATCAGCTCAAGCTTCACGAGACCTCCTCAACCGCACCACCAGTTCCACGGTAAAAGCGGTCACCAGCATCACCATCAGCGTGCTCACGCCGATCACCAGCAAAATTCGCCAACCGTCGCTGCGCAGCAGGCCGCCGTAATCGAGCAGGCTCATGAGCGCCGGAATGAAGAACAACAGCATCTCGGCCATCAACAGGCCGGCGCCCATTTGCAGCGCTGCCGGTTTGACCACACCCAAAGCGAACGCCAGCAGCAACAGCACCATGCCGATGACACCACCGGGAATAGGCCAGGCAAACCACACGGCCATCTGGCAGCCGAGCAGGTAGATGGCCAGCAGCACGGCCAATTCGGTCGCCAGTCGAGCCAATTTTTTTAAGGTTGATGCGTTCATGTCTTCGGTCCTCACAGGTGCTCATTTTAAGGAGCGGGCTGCCATACCCGAAGCGAATTGTTAGACTCGAAGCCATTCCAAAATGGAATCAGGCAGATGGAATTCAAACAGCTACGCAGCTTCGTCGAGGTCATGCATCAGGGTGGTTTTACCCAAGCCGCCAAGACCCTGCACATCAGTCAATCGGCGGTGAGCAAACAGGTCGCTCAGCTGGAACAGAGCCTCGGCACTGTGCTGCTCGAACGACAGGGTTCGCAGCTGCGCCTGACCGCTGCCGGCAGCGTGGTTTTACAACGGGCCGAAGGCATGTTGCGGCTACGCAACGAACTGCTCATTGAGCTGGATGACTTGAGCCAACTGGCCCGCGGGGAATTGCGCCTGGGTTTGCCGCTACTGGGCAGCGACGCGCTGTTCGCCGGACTGTTCGCCGAATACCGGCGACGCTACCCGAACATCAGCATTCAATTGCTTGAGGGCGGTAGCCTGAACATCGAACAGGCCGTTTTGAGTGGTGAGCTGGAATTGGGTGGCGGCCTGTTGACGAAGGACCCGCAGTTCGCCTTCCAGCCTTTCTGCGATGAACCGCTGGACGCCCTGCTGCCGGCCGATCATCCGCTGGCGTCGAAGACTGTGATTGGGCTGGAGGAATTGGCCGACACGCCATTCCTGCTGTATCAGCGCAGCTTCGTGCTCAACGACCGCTTGCTGCAAGCCTGCCAGCAGATGGGTTTTACGCCCAAGGAAGGTGGTCGCAGCGGCCAGGCTGACTTTCTTGCGGCACTGGTGGCGGCCGGTCAAGGGGTGGTGCTGTTGCCGCGCGTGGTGGCACGCGGGCTGGTGCGGCCAGGCGTGGTGCGCCTGACCTTGAACGCGCCGAGCTATCTGCGTTGGGATATCGCCTTCATCTGGCGTCAGGGCGCGTACTTGTCAAAAGCCGCGCAAGCCTGGCTCGCCTTGCTGCGCGAGCGGCCGGTCAACCCCGCAGAGCGCTGACCAACTCCGCCAGCCAAGGCTCGGCGTCGGTTTCCGGCGTCACGCTTTCGCTGGCGTCCAGGCGCAGCATGGGCAGGACTTCGCGCAGGCCCAGTTCGCCGAACAATTCGCGCATCAACTCGCCGCCGCCGCAAAACGTGTCGCCGTAACTCGCATCGCCCAGACCAATCACGGCGCCCGGCAAGCCACGCCAGGCCGCCGGCAACTGGTCGCGAATGGCGAAATACAACGGTTGCAGGTTGTCCGGCAACTCGCCCATGCCGGTGGTCGAGGTCACCGCCAGGAAGGCTTCAGGGCCAAAGGCCTGAACATCGGCGAGGCTCGCACGCGGGTTGTGCCAGGTTTCGAAACCCGCTGCTTTTAAAATAGTTGCGGCGTGGCGGGCGACTTCTTCAGCAGTGCCGTACACCGAGCCGGAAAGGATGGCGACTTTCATCAATCTGATCCTGAAGCTGAGTAAAAAGACGGGGGATATTAACAGCCGTGGCAAAAAAGCTGCGATTGACTCTCAATTAACCCGGGTGACCAGTAGAAAGTTCTCACTGTTCTTTTAGAATGCATCCCACAATCAAATTGGAAAGGACTCTCCGATGATTAACGCCCAACTGCTGCAAATGGTGATCAACGCTTCCAACGACGGCATCGTGATTGCCGAAAAGGAAGGCGAGCAGGACAACATCCTGATTTACGTCAACCCGGCATTCGAACGCCTGACGGGTTACACCAGCGAAGAAATCCTCTACCAGGATTGCCGTTTTCTTCAGTCAGGGGACCGCGACCAGGAAGCTCTCCCGTTGATTCGCGAAGCGTTGAGCAGTGGCGGTTCCTGCCGGGAAATCCTCAGAAATTATCGCAAGGACGGCACGCCGTTCTGGAACGAACTGTCCCTCTCGACGATGAAAAACCCTGATGACGGACAAACTTATTTCATCGGTGTGCAGAAAGACGTCACCCTTCAGGTCAAGGCGCAGCAGCGAGTCGCACAGTTGGAAGCGCAACTGGCCGAGGTCCAGACCGAGCTTGCCGCACTAAAAGCGACGAACGGCAAAAACAAAACGAAGAATTGATTGTCATTAACTACAATCACCGGTGACTTCGTAATTTTTTCTGTCGAGCAGATCATGCAACGCGACGCACTCCTGACGCAGGATGAGCTGGATTTTATCCAGAAAATGCAACACAACCCGCAACTCAATGTGCGGGATGCGACGTCGAGCCTGCTCGTCAACGGTGGTTCACAGATCCGTGACCTGCTCACGCGCCTTGCCGCTCATGAGCAAGTCACCATCCAGGCCAACTTCGAAAATCAGCAAATGACTTTCCCGCTGCACCTGGTGGAAGACGAATTTCACGCAATGCATTTACGCCTTGGCGTTCCCAGCATCTATGAAGACGGACCGATGGTCCGGCCATGGCGTCTGGTACTCGAAGAACCGGTTGCACTGGAGAATGCCAGTGGCCAGTCCGGTACGATGTGGGTGCACGAAGTGTCGTTCAAAGGGGTTTTGCTGGAAGTTCGCAACAAGACCAAGCCGCCAAAACATTTCGCCTTGTGGTTCAGCCCGTCTGGCTACGAGCGCATCGCGTTGCGCGGCACCTTCGAGAGAGAAACCGAGAACGGCTTCTATGCCTATCAGTTGAATCAGGATGACAAGGACGAAACCGAACGCCTGCGCCAGTACATTCTTCAACAGCATCGGCTGACGCATCCGGCCATGCATCTCTGATTCAGGTGTCCAAATTGCCTGTCAGGAACTGTTTCAAACGCTGACGCATGACCGAACCTTCGTTACCCAGACATCCAATCGACGATCCCGCCAGGCTTTCCTGCACCAGATCGGACGCATCCCCCGCCAGCAACAACTGACAGTCAAGGCTCAAGGCCAGGCGCTTCAGTCGCCGCGGCAACTCGAGCGCAGGCGCGTGATTGGAAATCAGCACCAGCGCCTGGGGCTTGACTCTTTCGCAGACCAGCGCCAATTCATCGAATGGCTGACCGATAGCCAACACTTGAATAGCCGAATCGACACTGCTCAAAAACAGCGCGGTTACCAGCACATCGAGTTCACGACACTGATCGCTCAGGGCGCAGACAATCACCCGTCGAGGTTGCAGGACACGCACCAGCAGCAGGCGTTGCAACACTCGAGAACGCAGAAAACCATCCAGGAAAAGCCACTCACTGGCCTGGCCGAATGCTTCATGGCGCTGGCGCAGTTGCTTCCAGAGTGGAAGCAGAATGTCCTGAAACACGACAGTCAGGGGATAACTGGAAAAGATCTGTCCATAGACCTGCTCCAGTTGAACCTCATCAAAGGCACTCACCGCCGACTGAACTTGCTGCTGCCATTGGGTGTGGTCAGCGTGTACGAGTTCATTGGGGATGATGTGTGACAGGGCCTGAAGCGGCGCAATCCTGGCCAGGATCTTGCCGACTTTACTGACAGCAACACCACGCTCAATCCAGCCAAGGATGCTGCGGACACGATCGATATCGGTCAACGAATACAGTCTGTGCCCACTTTCGGTGCGCGCGGGCTGGATCAGTCCATAGCGGCGTTCCCATGCTCGTAGCGTCACTGGGTTGACCCCTGTCAGGCGCGACACTTCGCGAATCGGAAACAGTTCTTCCTGCTCGAGTGGAAGACTGGGCTGCAATCCAGGGACAACGTCAGTCAAGACAGGCATTTAATTCTACGTCCATGTATAAATTGGATCCCATTCTAACTCTCCTCCCCCCACACCATTCAAGACGTTGATCGCGGCGACTATCACTGACGTACCCGACCGAATCAGGAATAATCCTTGCTTGTTCCAAGACGCAGCCCAACACCCCGGCGCTGCGCCTGGCGAAACTCCTACCCGGAGCGACGCGATTGTCATACGGAGATACACAATGTCTACCTCACCCGTCACGCTGATGGTTGCGCGCCGCGTCGCCGATGGGCGCTATCAAGACCTGATCGCCTGGTTGCACGAAGGCGAACAACTGGCCACTGATTTTCCCGGCTATCTCGGCTCTGGCGTGCTTGCTCCGCCGCCCGACGATGACGAATTCCAGATTATTTTCCGCTTCGCGAACGAGCAGACTTTGCACGCCTGGGAGCATTCCGCCTCGCGTACCGCATGGCTGGCACGCGGCAGTGACTTGTTTGCCCATCCAACGGAACACCGAGTCAGCGGCATCGAAGGCTGGTTCGGCGCTGCCGGCCAACGACCACCACGCTGGAAACAGGCCGTGGCGATCTGGTTGGCATTCTTTCCGGTTTCCCTGCTGTTCAACTTTGTCCTCGGGCCGTTGCTGAGCGATATGGGTTTGCTGAGCCGGGTGTTCATCAGCACCTTGTGCCTGACCCCACTGATGGTCTACTTCTTCATTCCGCTGTCGACCCGCCTGCTGGCCAGTTGGCTGAACACCACGCCGCAACGGCCGCTGCCCGCTGCACCCTCCCCCCAAAATCACTAATTTCCATGTGGGAGCGAGCCTGCTCGCGATGAGGCCATAACATTCAACATCTTTGTTGGCTGTAATACCGCCATCGCGAGCAGGCTCGCTCCCACAGGGAAAGCCCCACGGTAGGTGAATGCCGCCGCGCGCTGGTATAGTTTTGCTCTTACCGCGACGCGAGCCGTTCATGACCTCTTTCGCAGCTCCAATCCTCATCACCGGTGCCGGCCAACGTGTCGGCCTGCACTGTGCGCAGCGTTTGCTCGAGGATGGCCAGCCGGTGATCTTCAGCTACCGCAGTGAGCGCCCCGGCGTGCAAGTCTTGCGCGACCTGGGGGCAACCGCGGTGTTTGCAGATTTCTCCACTGAGGCCGGGATCTTCGCGTTTATCAGCGAACTGAAAAACCACACCGACAGCCTGCGGGCAATCGTCCACAACGCCTCCGAATGGCTGGCCGAAACCCCGGACACCGACGCCGCAGCCTTCATCCGCATGTTCAACGTCCACATGCTGGCGCCCTATCTGATCAATCTGCATTGTGCCGACTTGCTGCAACGTTCAAGCCCCGCCGACATCGTGCACATCAGCGACGACGTGACACGCAAGGGCAGCAGCAAGCACATTGGCTACTGCGCCAGCAAAGCCGGGCTCGACAGCCTCACCCTGTCCTTCGCCGCGAAATACGCGCCGACAATCAAGGTCAACGGTATCGCGCCAGCCCTGCTAATGTTCAACCCCGACGACGACGCGGCGTACCGTGCCAAGGCACTCGCCAAATCCGCGCTGGGCATCGAACCCGGCAGCGAAGTGATCTACCAGAGCCTGCGTTATTTGCTCGACAACCCTTATGTCACCGGCACGACCCTGACCGTCAACGGCGGACGGCACATCAAATAAGCGGCCCCCGCGAGGATGTTCCATGACGTTATCCCTGCACCAGAACGCCCTGTCCCAGAGCTACCGCGAGATCCTCATCGGCCTCGGTGAAAACCCCGACCGAGAAGGTCTGCAAAACACCCCGGTTCGCGCGGCAAAAGCCATGCAGTACCTCTGCCGTGGTTATGAGCAAAGTGTCGAAGAGATCGTCAACGGCGCGCTGTTCGCGTCCGACAACGATGAAATGATCATCGTCGACAACATCGAGCTGTACTCGCTCTGCGAACATCACATGCTGCCCTTCATCGGCAAGGCCCATGTGGCTTATATTCCAACGGGCAAAGTGCTGGGCCTGTCGAAGATTGCACGACTGGTGGACATGTTCGCCCGTCGCCTGCAAATCCAGGAAAACCTCACTCGGCAAATCGCCGAAGCTGTACAGCAAGTGACCGGCGCGGCGGGCGTCGCGGTGGTCATCGAAGCCAAGCACATGTGCATGATGATGCGCGGCGTCGAGAAACAGAATTCGACCATGAACACCTCGGTGATGCTCGGCGCCTTCCGCGAGTCGAGCAATACCCGCCAGGAGTTCCTGCAATTGATTGGACGGAGCAAGTAGCAATGCCACAACTTCAACCAGGAACGGCACGCATACGGGTCAAGAACCTGTGCCTGCGGACCTTCATCGGGATCAACGAGGATGAAATCCTCAACAAGCAGGATGTGCAGATCAACCTGACCATCCTGTATGCCGCTCAGGAAGCGGTGCGTGACAACGACATCGATCACGCGCTGAACTACCGCACCATCACCAAGGCGATCATCGCCCACGTGGAAGGCAATCGCTTCGCCCTGCTCGAACGCCTGACTCAGGAAATTCTCGATCTGGTCATGGCCAACGACTCGGTGTTGTACGCCGAGGTCGAAGTCGACAAGCCCCACGCCCTGCGTTTCGCCGAGTCGGTATCGATTACCCTCGCCGCGAGCCGCTGACCGCGTCTGGCACATTGCTCGTCAGACTTTTATCATCCGCGCCACGATTTGATTGCACAGAGCCCGCCATGACCGATCAACAACGCCTGGAACTCGAAGCCGCCGCCTTTCGCCGGCTGGTCGCCCATCTGGACAGCCGCAAGGATGTGCAGAACATCGACCTGATGAACCTCTCCGGTTTCTGCCGTAACTGCTTGTCCAAGTGGTACAAGGCCGCTGCCGATGAACGCCAGATCGAGGTCAGCCTCGATGACGCCCGCGAAGTGGTTTACGGCATGCCGTACGCCGAGTGGAAAGCCCTATACCAGCAAGAAGCCAACGCCGAACAACAAGCGGCGTTCGCCAAAGGAAAACCCAATGAGTGATTTGAACACCCTGCGCGCCAGCCTCAAGAGCGGCGAACACGTTTTTGCCGACACCCTGGCCTTCATCGCCGCCGGCTACGACTATCAGCCTCAGGCTTTCAACAACGGCGGCGTGGAAAACGCTGCCGGGCAGAACGAAGGTTCGTGCAAGACCCTGGGCCTGGCGCTGCTGGAAGGCTTGAGCGATGAAGAAGCGCTGTTGGCGTTCGGCGAGCATTACCGTTCGGTGGTGGCAACGCCTGAGGGCAGTGACCACGGTAATATCCGCGCGCTGATTGCTCATGGGTTGGCTGGCGTGAAGTTCTCGCAGCAACCGCTGACTCGCCGCTGAAAAAACAGTAGGAGCACGGCTTGCCGGCGATAGCGCCCTGGAGATCGCCATCGCCGGCAAGCCGTGCTCCTACAGGCGATGGCGATCTCAAGAACGCCATCGCCGGCAAGCCATGCTCCTGCAAGGGGCGCAACACATCCCGACTTTTAAGATTGACCCGGCAACTTTATTTCGTTTGCCGGGCACCGCTGCTCACGGCTTAGATAAAAAGAAGCATCCCTTCTTCAGAGTCGGTCATCCATGAGCAGCGAAACCATCAGCCAGTCGATCAACATCGTTCATCCCGTCACGCTCAGCCACGGCAAAAATGCCGAGGTCTGGGACACCGATGGCAAACGCTACATCGACTTCGTCGGCGGCATCGGTGTATTGAACCTCGGCCATTGCCATCCACGCATCGTCGAGGCCATTCGCGAACAAGCCACCCGGCTGACCCACTACGCGTTCAACGCCGCCCCGCATGTGCCCTACCTCGAACTGATGGATCGTCTCACCGCGTTTATTCCGGTGGAGTACCCGGTCAGCGGCATGCTCACCAACAGCGGCGCGGAAGCAGCGGAAAACGCCCTGAAGATCGTACGTGGTGCCACCGGTCGCACGGCCGTCATCGCCTTCGACGGCGCCTTCCATGGCCGCACCCTTGCCACACTCAACCTCAACGGCAAAGTCGCGCCCTACAAACAGAAAGTCGGCGTGCTGCCGGGTCCGGTTTTTCACCTGCCCTTCCCGAGCAAGGACAACGGCGTGACCTGCGCCGAGGCTCTAAAAGCCATGGACCGGCTGTTCAGCGTCGAGATCGACGTCGATGACGTCGCCTGTTTTATCGTCGAACCGGTGCAAGGCGAATCGGGCTTCCTGACGCTGGACGTGGAGTTCGCCCAGGCGCTACGTCGCTTCTGTGATGAAAAAAACATCCTGCTGATCGCTGATGAAATCCAGTCCGGCTTCGGTCGCACCGGCCAGCGCTTTGCATTTTCGCGACTGGGTATTGAGCCCGATCTGATCCTGCTCGCTAAAAGCATTGCTGGCGGCATACCACTGGGTGCGGTGGTCGGGCGCAAGTCGCTGCTCGACACCTTGCCCAAGGGCGGACTGGGCGGCACCTATTCGGGCAACCCGATTGCCTGCGCCGCGGCACTGGCAACCCTGGACGAGATGACCGATGCGAACCTGCACGCCTGGGGTTCGCAACAGGAAGAAGCCATCGTCAGCCGCTACGAGGCCTGGCGCGCCAACAAGCTGTCCCCGTTTCTGGGCCGCCTGACCGGCGTTGGCGCGATGCGCGGTATTGAATTGGCCAATGCCGACGGCACACCGGCATCGGCGCAGTTGACACAACTGCTCGCATTGGCACGAGACGAGGGTTTGCTGCTGATGCCCAGCGGCAAGTCGCGCCACATCATTCGGCTTTTGGCGCCGTTGACCACTGAGGCAGCAGTGCTGGAAGAAGGGCTGGATATTCTCGAGGCCTGCCTGGCGAAGCTTTCCTGAAAAGCAAACTGCGATCCGGGACTGACATAGCGAATTATGTTCGCTTGTAGTCCCCGATTTCGCGTCGCAATACTCACCCAATACCCCTTTTACCAAGCGAGATCACTACCACTTACAAGCCTGAGGCATTCATGTATCACGACAATATAATTTATAAAAAAAAGTCCAATGATCCTCAATTCCTGCTTGGCGTAGCCGTGGTGCTGTTTCTCGGCTCCTACCTGATGAACCTGGGTAACAGCGCCCTCAGTCATTTCCTGCATCCACTGTTGGGCAATGCCCCGGACAGCCTGACCGCTCGCAATATCACCATCGGCCTGGCGATTGCTGCACTGGGCACGCTGAACTTTCACGTCCTCGGACGCTTGAAATTCAAGGTGCAGACCACCGTGGTATGGATCGAACTGCTGATCCTGTTCCTGGCGTTCTTCGACACCTTCGACCTTTCCTACAGCTTCATCCTCGACAAGATCGGTTTCCTGATCATCCAGGGCGCCGCGACCACGCTGTACATCTCCGCCGTGGCGATCGTGATTGCCTTCGTGCTGGCGTTGATCGGCGCCGTGGCCAAGCTGTCCAACAATGGCCTGGCCAATGCCATCGCCTCGTTCTACACCTCGTTTTTTCGCGGTGTTCCGCTGCTGATCCAGATCTACCTGATTTACCTCGGACTGCCGCAACTGGGTTATGTGGTGGACGCCGTGCCGGCCGGCATCCTCGCGTTGTCGCTGTGCTACGGCGCCTACATGACCGAGATTTTTCGTGCAGGCATCCAGAGCATTCCGGTGGGTCAGTGGGAGGCTTCACGAGCCCTGGGCATCAGCCCGTTCAAGACCCTGAGCCGGGTGATCATGCCGCAGGCCTTGCGGGTGATCATCCCGCCCACCGGCAACCAGTTCATCGCCATGCTCAAGGACAGTTCGCTGGTGTCGGTGATTGGCGTCTGGGAATTGATGTACCTGGCCAAGACCCAGGGCCGCGCGGATTTCCGTCACCTGGAAATGCTGATCACCGCCGCGATGATTTACTGGGCCCTGTCGTTCATCCTCGAACGGGTGCAGGCGCGGATCGAAAAACGGGTCAACCGATCCATTGCAAGGGGTTGATGAGTGATGACTACGGCAGAACGACTCGACCTGGCACCTGTTGCGCAGGCCAGCCCTTCGATGATTTCCATCACCGGCCTGAACAAGTGGTACGGCGATTTTCACGCGTTGCGAGATGTCGACCTGAACGTCGCCACGGGCGAAATCCTGGTGGTGTGCGGGCCGTCGGGCTCGGGCAAATCGACGATGATTCGTTGCATCAACCACCTGGAGAATTTCCAGAAAGGCCATATACAGGTCAACGGCATCACCCTCACCAGCGAGGCAGAAAGTGTCAGCGCGGTGCGCCGGGAAATCGGCATGGTGTTCCAGAGCTTCAACCTGTTCCCACACTTAAGCGTGATGGACAACCTGACCCTGGCCCCGCAACTGGTGCAAGGCGTGTCGAGCGCCGAGGCGAAAAAACGCGCTCAGGTTTACCTGGAACGGGTACGCATTGCCGAACACGCCGACAAGTACCCTTCGCAACTGTCCGGCGGCCAGCAGCAGCGCGTGGCGATTGCCCGGGCGCTGTGCATGAACCCCAAAGTGATGCTGTTCGACGAACCCACCTCGGCCCTCGATCCGGAAATGGTCCACGAAGTGCTGGACGTAATGGGCGAGTTGGCCACCGACGGCATGACCATGATTTGCGTAACCCACGAAATGGGTTTCGCCAGCAAGGTCGCCGACCGCGTGCTGTTCATGGACCAGGGCCAGGTCATCGAACAAGCCACCCCTTCCGAGTTTTTCAACAACCCGCAAACCGAACGCGCACAGAAATTCCTGTCACAGATCATTGGTCACTGAGCACCGCTTTGCCCCTTCATAACAAAAACGATAAGTGGAGATGGACATGGTCAGCAAAAAACACGTAATCGCAGCCGCAATGTCGCTGGTGTTCGTCGGCGCCGCCAACGCCGGAGCCGTTCTGGACAAAATCCAGAGCAGTAAAACAATGACCGTCGCCACGTCGGCGACCTGGCCTCCCCAAGGGTTTATCAACGACAAGAATGAAATCGACGGGTTTGACATCGACGTTTCCAAAGAGATCGCCAAGCGTCTCGGCGTCGCCGTCAAGTTCATCACGCCTGACTGGGACGTGATCACCGCCGGCAAGTGGAACGGGCGCTGGGACATGTCCGTGGGCTCGATGACCGCCACCAAAAGTCGCGCGCGAATTCTCGATTTCCCCGCGACCTATTACTACGTGCCTTACGTGTTTGCGGTTCACAACAAATCCACACTCACCGACCACAAAGCGCTCAATGGCAAAACGATCGGTGTCGAAGGCGGCACCACGTCCGAGGACTATTTCAGCCAGGCGCTGGCCATTGAAACCACTGACGTGCCACCTGTCGTTTATGACGTAAAGACCACAAAAATGAAGACTTACTCCGGTTCCGTCGGACCGCTGGACGACCTGCGCCTGGGTGACGGTACCCGGCTGGACGCCATCCTCACTCAACGCAGCACACTGGACGCAGCAGTGAAGAGCGGTTACCCGCTGCGGGCCGTCGACAATGCAGTGGCGTTCTACGAACCCCTGGCCATTGCCACCGACAAGGGTGACGCGGAATTGAAGGCCAAACTCGGTCAAATCATCGGCGAGATGCACAAGGACGGCACGCTGACCAAGCTGTCGGACAAGTGGTACGGCGTCGACTACTCGACCATCAAATAACCCCACCTACCCCTGTGGGAGCGGGCTTGCTCGCGAAAGCGGTATAACGCTCAACCCTAAGGTCGACTGTCACACCGCTTTCGCGAGCAAGCCCGCTCCCACCAAAGGCAACACTCAAGGATTGACCATGTCCTTCCCCACCACCTGGTACTCCCAAACCTCGCTGCCCCGCGCGGCCAGATCCGAACTTCGCACTGACGAAAACTGCGACGTCTGCATCATCGGCGCCGGGATCGCGGGCCTTACCGCGGCCCTGGAGCTGACCCGGCGCGGTAAACGCGTGATCGTCCTCGAAGCCCAGCAAGTCGCCTGGGGCGCGTCCGGTCGGAACGGTGGCGTGGTCTCACCAGGCTGGGCTGAGGGTGCGGGAGCGATCCGCAAGAAACTCGGGCTGGAACAGGCCAAGGCGTTATTCCAAATGTCGGTCGAGGGCGTCGATATCGTCCGCCACAACATTGCCGAACTGGCTCTGGCCGGTTGCGCGCCATCGGCAGGCACGATCCGGGTCAAGCGTTACGACGACGGCGCCGAGGTGAAAAACCATATCGAGACCATGCGCCGCGACTTTGGCTATGAACTCAATTTCCTCGACACTCCCCAGGTTCGCGAACGGGCGCACACCTTGCGCTATTTCCAGGGTGTCGAAGATCCGAACGCCCTGCACTTCCACCCGCTGAATTATTGCCTGGGCCTGGCCCTCGCCATCGAAGCGGCTAGAGGGAAGATTTTCGAACACTCAAAAATGCTGGCCTGGCATCGCGAAGGCGACGACAAAATTGTCCAGACCGCTCACGGCACCGTGTGCTGCCAGGACCTGGTGTTCTGCGCTGGCGGCTACGGCGGCCCGGAACTGCAAAAACTCAGCCGCGCCTACCTGCCCATCGCGACCTATGTGGTGCTGACCGAACACCTGGGCGACTCGATCAAAAACGTCCTCGACTCCGGCGCCGCGTTCTCCGACGACCGCCGCGCCTCGGATTACTACCGCGTGGTCGAAGGCGACCGCCTGCTCTGGGGCGGACGCATCACCACCCGCAACGAACAGAACGAAAAGGCCCTCGCCACCATGCTCAAGGCCGACATGGTGTCGGTCTATCCACAACTGGCCCCGGTCAACATCGAATTGGCCTGGTCCGGCCTGATGGGTTACTCCACCAACAAGATGCCCAACCTGGGATTGCTCGAACCGGGCGTCTGGGCCTGCACCTCGTTTGGTGGCCATGGTTTGAATACCGGCTCGATTGGCGGCAGGGTCATCGCCGAAGCGGTGTGCGGGGAAAGTACGCGTTATCAGCTGTTCAAACCGTACCTGCTGGACTGGAACGGCGGACCGTTCGGGCGGATTGCCGCCAATGCCATCTATCAGTCGTTGAAGGTCATGGACTTCGTCCAGGAACGGCTGAAGGGCTGAGAGCACAACATTTCCCCTGTGGGAGCGAGCCTGCTCGCGAAAGCGATTTATCATTAGACATTGTTGTCGACTGACACACCGCTATCGCGAGCAGGCTCACTCCCACAGGGTTGATCGGACATTTCTGCAAGTACAAAAAAACCGGCCGAAGCCGGTTTTTTGTTTTCTACAGAATCAGAATCAAGCGTTCTGCAGATCGTCGAGGTAGCGCTCGGCGTCCAGTGCCGCCATGCAGCCAGCGCCGGCCGAGGTGATGGCCTGACGGTAAACGTGGTCAGCCACGTCACCGGCAGCAAAGATACCTTCGAGGCTGGTGGCAGTGGCGTTGCCGTCACGGCCGCCCTGTACAACCAGGTAGCCGTCTTTCAACGTCAGCTGACCTTCGAACAACGAAGTGTTCGGGGTGTGGCCGATGGCGATGAACACGCCGTCGACGGTCAGCTCGTCGAAGCTGCCGTCGTTGTTCTTCAGACGGGCACCGGTCACGCCCATGTTGTCGCCCAGGACTTCGTCCAGCGTCGAGTTCAGCTTCAAGACGATTTTGCCTTCGGCAACCCGGGCATTCAGCTTGTCGATCAGGATCTTCTCGGCGCGGAAGGTTTCGCGACGGTGGATCAGGGTGACCTTGCTGGCGATGTTGGCCAGGTACAGCGCCTCTTCAACCGCGGTGTTGCCGCCACCGACCACGGCCACTGGCTTGTTGCGGTAGAAGAAACCATCGCAGGTCGCGCAGGCCGAAACGCCTTTGCCCATGAACGTTTCTTCCGACGGCAGGCCCAGGTAACGAGCGCTGGCGCCGGTGGCGATGATCAGGGCGTCGCAGGTGTAGGTCGCGCTGTCGCCGGTCAGGGTGTACGGCTTGGCAGCGAAGTCCACGGCATTGATGTGATCGAAGACGATTTCGGTTTCAAAGCGCTCGGCGTGCTCTTTCATGCGTTCCATCAGCGCCGGGCCGGTCAGGCCGTGGACGTCGCCAGGCCAGTTGTCGACTTCGGTGGTGGTGGTCAGTTGACCGCCGGCTTGCATGCCGGTGATCAGCAGTGGCTTGAGGTTGGCACGGGCGGCATAGACTGCGGCGCTGTAACCGGCAGGGCCGGAACCGAGAATAATCACTCGCGAATGACGGACTTCAGACATGACCTGCTCCTGTTGACCGGCCCGAATCTTCTGGCGCGGAACGCCGGGTTGCCGGCGGGAATAAAAAAGGACCGTTGAAAGCACTTGGGGAAGGCTTGAACTCGACAGTCCTGTAAAAAGTATGGGGTGCAGCGTATCGAGGGGGCGAAGATTAAGGAAATACGGTTTAACAATCCAGCTCATAGGCGGTCTCTATCCCATCACGATGGATGCATAGGCGCTTTTGTTACAGTTAATGTCGATGCTGCTGCCGCGCTTTCGCCCGTCAGGCAAAGCCGGTAAGGTCGGCGCGTTTCCCCTTTGCTCGGAGCACGTTATGCCCGCCCCCGTTCTGTCCGGCCCGCAATACCTGCGCGAAGGCCTCAAATTAGTCCTGAGCCCAAGCCTGCGTTTGTTCGTGCTGTTGCCGCTGGTGATCAACCTGGTGCTGTTCGTCGGATTGATCTACTTGGCCAGCCATCAATTCAGCCTATGGGTCGATACGTTGATGCCGTCGCTGCCCGACTGGCTGAGTTTCCTCAGTTACATCCTGTGGCCGATTTTTGTCGTGCTTGTCGTTTTGATGGTGTTTTTCACCTTCACCATGCTCGCCAACGTCATCGCCGCGCCATTCAACGGCTTCCTCGCCGAGAAAGTCGAAGTGGTGGTGCGCGGCACCGACGACTTCCCGTCCTTCAGCTGGGGCGAACTGATCGCCATGATCCCCCGCACCCTGTCCCGCGAGATGCGCAAACTCGGCTACTTCCTGCCTCGCGCCATCGGGTTGTTCATCCTTTCGTTCATCCCGGTGGTTAACATCGTTGCCGCACCATTGTGGCTGCTGTTCGGGGTGTGGATGATGGCGATCCAGTACATCGACTACCCGGCGGATAACCACAAACTGGGCTGGAACGAGATGCTCGCCTGGCTGCGCGAGAAGCGCTGGCAGAGCATGAGTTTCGGCGGCAGTGTTTATCTTGTGCTGCTGATTCCGGTGGTCAACATCCTCATGATGCCGGCCGCCGTGGCGGGTGCGACCTTGTTCTGGGTGCGTGAACGCGGCGCGGAAAACCTGGTAGTCCAGCGCTGATTCGGTCACAAATTCATCATCCCACCGTCACACTGACGACATGGCCTCAGCCGACACTGAGGTCATGACGACAGCTCTGCATATCACTCTGATCACCGAAACCTTCCCTCCCGAAATCAACGGAGTGGCCAATACCCTCGGCCGCTTGTGTGACGGCTTGCGCGCGCGCGGGCATCAGGTGGAATTGGTGCGACCGCGTCAGGGTTGCGATCAGCAGCAGGGCAGCGATGATGCGTTGTTGCTATGCCGGGGCTGGCCGCTACCGGGTTATCCCGGCTTGCAATGGGGTCAGTCGTCGATGCACAAGCTGCTGCGGCGCTGGAAGCGTCATCGGCCGGACGTGCTGTACATCGCCACGGAAGGACCGCTGGGATTGTCCGCGTTGCGCGCAGCGCGGCGCTTGGGGATTTCCGTGGTCAGCGGCTTTCACACTAATTTTCAGCAGTACTCCAGTCAGTATGGGCTTGGACTGCTGACGCGATTGCTGACCCACTACCTGCGCTGGTTTCACAATCGTTCGACGCTGACCCTGGTGCCGAGCGTGAGTCAACGAATGGAACTGGAGCGCCGGCATTTCGAGCGTCTGGCGTTGCTGTCGCGTGGGGTCGACAGCCAGTTGTTTCACCCGAGCAAGCGGCTGACGTCGCTACGCGAACAGTGGGGTCTGGCCGACAGTGACATTGCCGTCATCCATGTAGGTCGCCTGGCCCAGGAGAAAAATCTCGGCTTGCTCAAGCGCAGTTTCGACAGGCTGCGCACGACTTATCCACAGAAAAACCTGAAGTTGATCGTGATCGGCGACGGCCCGCAACGAGTGGTCCTGGAGAAGGAACTGCCCGAGGCGATTTTCTGTGGCTCTCAACGCGGTGAAGCCTTGGCCAGTCACTATGCGTCGGGAGATGTGTTTCTGTTTCCAAGCCTGACCGAGACGTTCGGCAACGTGGTGCTTGAGGCACTGGCGTCGGGTTTGGGGGTGGTGGCCTACGATCAGGCAGCAGCGGCTCAGCACATTCGCCATGGCTACAACGGCGTACTGGCGATGCCGGGGGACGAAGAGGCGTTTTGCGATGCGGCGTGCTGGCTGTTGGAGGAGCGCGAAACCTTGCGCTGCGTGCGGCTTAATGCGCGTCAGCATGCGAGTCGCCAAGGGTGGGCAGCGATTATCGAGCAGTTTGAGGGGCAGTTGCGCGGGGCTTGTGTTGGTGAGCAAGTGCTGCCGAATGCACCGACGGTACTCTGATTCTTCAGTGTTCTTGAGTCCGCCTTCGCGAGCAGGCTCGCTCCCACAGTTGACCGCATTCTTCAGGTAGAACTCGGTTGAAAGTGGGAGCGAGCCTGCTCGCGAAAGGGCCCTGCCAAGCGCCGCTTAAACCAGCGTCATCAACGCCTCACGGCTGAACGGCAGAATGTCTTCTTCACGGCCGTCGCGCACTTTCTGCGCCCAGTCCGGGTCCACCAGCAGCGCACGACCTACCGCCACCAAGTCGAACTCATCATTGTTCAAACGCTCCAGCAGTTTTTCCAGGCTGGCCGGCTGCGCGATCTTGTCGGTGTTGACCATGAACTGCAGGAACTCGCCATCCAGGCCGACACTGCCCACGGTGATGGTCGGTTTACCGGTGAGCTTACGGGTCCAGCCGGCCAGGTTCAGCTCGGAACCGTCGAACTCCGGCTCCCAGAAACGACGCGTCGAGCAGTGGAAAATATCCACGCCGGCGTCGGACAACGGCTTGAGGAATTCGCCCAACGCTTCGGGTGTTTGCACCAGGCGCGCGGTGTAATCCTGCTGTTTCCACTGCGAGAAGCGAAAGATAATCGGGAAGCCTTCGCCGACCGCGGCACGCACGGCTTGAATCAATTCGATGGCAAAACGCGAACGGTTAGCCAGGCTGCCGCCGTATTCGTCGGTGCGCTGGTTGCTGCCTTCCCAGAAGAACTGGTCCACGAGGTAGCCGTGGGCACCGTGAATTTCCACGCCGTCCATGCCGATGCTCTGGGCGTCTTTGGCGGCCTGGGCAAATGCGGCGATCACGTCCTGGATATCTTGCTGGGTCATGCCGTGAACCACGACCTGACCGTCCTTCAATTTCTCCGACGGACCGTAACCCGGCACGCTGGCGTCCGGCTCGGTGCCGATGCGGCGCACGCTGCCGACATGCCACAGCTGAGGAACGATCTTGCCGCCCTCGGCGTGCACCGCGTCGACCACTTTCTTCCAGCCGGCCAATGCCGCTTCACCGTAGAAATGCGGCACATTCGGGTAACCGTTGGAAGCCTTGTGCCCGATGGTGGTGCCTTCGGTGATGATCAAGCCAACGCCCGCGGCGGCACGACGACGGTAGTACTCGATCACTTTGGAATTGGGCACGCCACCCGGCGAAAACGAGCGGGTCATCGGCGCCATGACGACGCGGGTCGGCAGTTCGAGGGTGCCGAGGTGGAACGGTTTGAACAGGGCTTTGACGGGCATGGGACGCTCCACGAAAACGGTATCGACGGGACAGAGATTTTATGACGGCGATAATATGCGGAGCGGCAAGCGAAGCACAGCACTATTGATTGCGGTGATTAAGGTTCAAAAGGCAGGCATAAAAAATCGCAGCTCAGTGGCTGCGATTTTTTGGTTCAGCTCAGGGCTTTTTCGATCGCATGAACGACAGTCGGATCATCCGGCGCCGTGCGCGGCGAGAATCGCGCCAGCACGCGACCATCCTTGCCCAGCAGGAATTTTTCGAAGTTCCAGGTAATGTCACCGGGAAATTCAGCACCCTCGCCCGCCAGCAGACGGTACAGCTGATGACGATCGTGACCGTTGACTTCCAGCTTACTGGACAACGGAAAACTCACGCCGTAGTTGAGGCTGCAAAACGCCTGGATCTCTTGCTCGGTACCCGGTTCCTGCCCGGCAAACTGGTTGCACGGCAGGCCCAGTACGCTGAAGCCTTTGTCCTTGTATTGCTGGTAGAGGTTTTCCAGCGCCGCGTACTGTGGGGTCAAGCCACATTTGGAGGCGACGTTGACCACCAGCACGACATGCCCCTTGAAGGGCGCCAGAGGTAGCTCCTGACCATCCAGGCCTGTCAATTTAAGGTCGTGAAAAGCACTCATGACGAACTCCAGATTCCCGTGTTCTTCTCGAAACAGCCACTTGGCGGTGTCACCAGGGACAGCCGCGGACTAAAAAAGGCGCCCCTCGGGCGCCTCTCCAGTTCTCGAAAGCTTAGCGCAGAAAATCAGTGGTGATGGCCACCTTCGCCATGGACGTGACCATGAGCGATTTCTTCCTGGCTGGCATCACGGATGTCGATGATCTTGACCTGGAAGTTCAGGCGCTGACCCGCCAACGGGTGGTTGCCGTCGACGGTGACATCGTCGCCGTCCAGATCGCGAATGGTGACGATCTGCATCTGGCCGTCCGGAGCGGATGCGTGGAACTGCATACCCACTTCCAGCTCGTCGACGCCTTCGAACATGCTGCGGCTCAAGGTGCTGACCAGTTCGGCAGCGTATTCGCCGTAGGCATCTTCAGGTTCAACGGCTACGGTCAGCTCGTCGCCGACTGTTTTGCCTTCCAGTGCCTTTTCCAGGCCCGGAATGATGTTACCTGCGCCTTGCAGGTAGACCAGCGGCGCGCCGCCGGCGGAGCTGTCGATGACCTCACCAGCGTCGTTGGTCAGGGTATAGTCGATGGAGACAGCCTTATTGGCGGCGATCAGCATGGGGCGAGACCTTTTGCATAAGAATGAAGAATGGCCAAGTTTAGCGAAGCAATCGCCCGAAAGCGAACACAACCCGGACAGACGGATGACGGCGAAAGGCTCGACGGTCACAGGCTTCCATCAAGATGAGGACGGGCACTGGGTGGCCGAGCTTTCCTGCGGTCACACCCAGCACCTGCGGCACCAGCCACCGTGGCAATCCCGAGCCTGGGTGCTGGACCCTTTGCTCCGTAATGAAAAAATAGGCCAGCCCTTTGATTGCGGTTGGTGCGCACAAGGCTCGGTTAGCGCTAACCTTGGCGACTGAATTTCGGTAGAAGGCCAGTCATAGGCGTTCACCATTGCCATGCACCTCCAGAGAATCCGCATGCAAACTTTTTTTATCGCGCCCACCGATTTTGGTGTGGGTCTGACCTCCATCAGCCTCGGGCTGGTACGTACCCTTGAGCGGGCCGGCCTCAAGGTCGGCTTTTTCAAACCGATTGCCCAGCCGCATCCGGGTGACACCGGGCCTGAACGGTCCACCGAGCTGGTGGCGCGCACTCACGGTTTGAAACCGCCTCAGCCGCTCGGGCTGGCGCACGTCGAGCGCATGCTCGGCGACGGTCAGCTGGACGAGTTGCTCGAAGAAATCATCACCCTCTATCAGCAGGCGGCAGTCGGTAAGGATGTGCTGATCGTCGAAGGCATGGTCCCGACCCGCAGCGCCAGTTACGCCGCACGGGTCAATCTGCATTTGGCGAAAAGCCTCGACGCCGAAGTGATCCTGGTCTCGGCACCGGAAAACGAGGTGCTGACCGAACTGTCCGGCCGAGTGGAATTGCAGGCGCAATTGTTCGGCGGCCCCAAAGACCCGAAAGTCCTCGGCGTGATCCTCAACAAGGTCAAAACCGACGAGAGCATGGAGGCCTTCGCCTCGCGCTTGAAAGAGCATTCGCCGTTGCTGCGCAGTGGCGATTTCCGTCTGCTGGGCTGCATCCCGTTCCAGCCGGAATTGAACGCCCCGCGCACCCGCGACGTCGCCGATCTGATGGGCGCGCAGATTCTCAATGCCGGTGATTACGAAACCCGGCGCATGACCAACATCATCATCTGCGCCCGCACGGTGCGTAACACCGTGGAGCTGCTCAAGCCCGGCGTGTTGGTGGTGTCGCCCGGTGATCGCGACGACATCATCCTCGCCGTCAGCCTCGCCGCCATGAACGGCGTGCCGCTGGCCGGCCTGTTGCTGACCAGCGACACCCTGCCCGACCCGCGCATCATGGACCTCTGTCGTGGTGCGTTGCAGGCGGGCCTGCCGGTGTTGTCGGTGAGCACCGGTTCCTACGACACCGCTAACCAGTTGAACGGTTTGAACAAAGAAATCCCGATCGACGACCGCGAGCGCGCGGAGATCATCACCGATTTCGTTGCCAGCCACCTCGACGCCAAATGGCTGCACCAACGCTGCGGCACGCCACGGGAAATGCGCCTGTCGCCAGCGGTGTTCCGTTATCAACTGATCCAGCGCGCCCAGGCTGCCAACAAACGCATCGTCCTGCCCGAAGGCAGCGAGCCGCTGACCGTGCAAGCCGCAGCGATCTGTCAGGCGCGCGGCATTGCCCGCTGCGTGTTGCTGGCGAAACCGGCAGACGTCGAAGCGGTCGCCCGCGCCCAAGGCATCGAGCTGCCGCCAGGGCTGGAAATCCTCGACCCGGACCTGATTCGCGAGCGCTACGTCGAGCCGATGGTCGCCCTGCGCAAAACCAAAAGCCTCAACGCGCCGATGGCCGAGCAGCAACTGGAAGACACCGTGGTGATCGGCACCATGATGCTGGCGCTGGATGAAGTGGACGGCCTCGTGTCCGGGGTCATTCACTCCACCGCCAACACCATCCGCCCGGCCCTGCAACTGATCAAGACCGCGCCGGGCTGCACGCTGGTGTCATCAGTGTTCTTCATGCTCTTCCCCGAGGAAGTGCTGGTCTACGGCGACTGCGTAATGAACCCGCACCCCAGCGCCAGCGAACTGGCCGAGATCGCCCTGCAAAGCGCCGACTCGGCAGCCGCCTTCGGCATCACCCCGCGCGTGGCGATGATCAGCTACTCCAGCGGTGAATCGGCCAGCGGCGAAGAAGTCGAGAAGGTGCGCGAAGCGACGTTGCTCGCCCACGAGCAACAAAACTCGCTGTTGATCGACGGCCCATTGCAATACGACGCCGCCGCCAACGAAACCGTTGCCCGGCAACTGGCGCCGAACAGCCAGGTCGCCGGTCGCGCCACAGTGTTCGTGTTCCCCGACCTGAACACCGGCAACACCACCCACAAAGCCGTGCAACGCAGCGCCGATTGCGTCAGCCTCGGGCCGATGCTGCAAGGCCTGCGCAAACCGGTGAACGACCTGCCGCGCGGCGCGCAGGTCGATGACATCGTCTACACCATCGCGTTGACCGCGATTCAAGCTGCCAACCGACCTTTGGATCTTTAAATGCTGGACTCCCTACCTGCACCGCTGCGAGGCGTCATTGCCTCGCTGCTGTTGGCGCTGAACACGATTTTGCTTTGCTCGTTTCTGTTCTGCGTGGCGATCTTCAAAGTGTTGCCCTTCGCCCTCACCCAGCGCTTCACGCGCTGGTTGATGAGCCATACCCATGAAGCCTGGATCAGCAACAACAAGGCCTGGATGAACCTTGTCTGCCGCACCCGATGGCACCTCAGCGGCCTTGAAGGGCTGGACTATCGGCACTCGTACCTGATCACCAGCAACCATCAGAGCTGGGTCGACATCATGGTGCTGCAATACGTGCTCAACCGGCGTATCCAGCCGCTGAAGTTCTTTCTCAAGCAAGAGCTGATCTGGGTGCCAGTGATCGGTCTGGCCTGGTGGACCTTGGGCTTTCCGTTCATGAAGCGCTACTCCAAGGCCTACCTGGAGAAGCACCCGGATAAGAAAGGCAAAGACCTGGAAACCACCCGCAAGACCTGCGACAAGTTCCGCCAAAACCCGGTGGGGATTTTCAATTTCGTCGAAGGCACGCGTTTCACCGATGGCAAGCATGCCCAGCAGAAATCGCCGTTCAAGCATCTACTCAAGCCCAAGGCTGGCGGCATTGCGTTTGTGCTGGATGCCATGGGGGAGCAGCTGGAAGCGATCGTCAACGTGACCATTCACTATCCGGCCGGCCGTCCCGGTTACTGGGATTTGCTCTGTGGGAACGTGAAGGATGTGGTGGTGCACTTTCAGGAGCTGAAGATTCCGCCGCAGTTCATCGGCAAGAACTACGACCAGGACGGCGAGTATCGCTTGCAGTTTCAGGGCTGGATCAATCAGTTGTGGGAAGACAAGGATGCGCTGCTGGGGCAGATGCACCGCGAGTATCCCGCCAAACACTGACCCCCTGTGGGAGCGGGCTTGCTCGCGAAAGCGGACTGACATTCAACATTGATGTCGACTGATACACCGCTTTCGCGAGCAAGCCC